>JBGPHQ010000053.1:0-6457 GCA_041484505.1 Patescibacteria group bacterium | reverse complement strand
GTATTCCGGCGGACAGAAGTAGGTGCCGTGAATACCGGCCAGCGCTCCCCGGCGGTTAACATAATTCAAGAGTGACGTCGCCGGACAACCGTTCGCACAATCGGCCGTCAGAATCGTATCGGTCATGACCCGTAAGTTCGACTGCGTCAAATCAAGGGTGATTGAATCGACTAAAAAAGTGCCGCGGCTAGTGCTAATATTTTTGGCCGCGTAGGACAGACCGGGAGTTTTCGGTTGCGGCGCGTCAAACCCGACCGCGACCGGAATCGTGGCGAGATCAGCATTGGTAATTCCCAAGCTCAGGTTGCGCATCTCCTTAAAGGCGGCCGTCGGGGCGCCAAGCGCTGTGCGCTGGAGCGTGCGCGGGTCGACATACCAGGTTTCGCCGTTGCGTTCAACCTGCAGGAGAATCAAGCCCGACAGTCGTTGGCGTAAGGTCAGATCCCCGGTGTCGGTGCTACCGGTAATCGGAATTTTCGCCAGGTTGGCATCCGAAATCCCGAGACTCAGTTGCGTCATCAGGCGAAAGGCGTAGGTCGGATTGCCGAGGTAGTAACGTTGATGGTTATTAGGATAAACGTACCAGGTTTCGCCGTTGCGCTGAACCTGAAGCAAAATAAACCCGGACAGGCGGGTGGCTAGGCTCGTCGTCGCGGCCGTGGCCGGCCGCGCCAACAGTGCTCCGGCGACAACCAGGCCCGCAATCATGAAGCTGACAAAACGATGCATATAAATATAGTATATCATTTTTCTGCATTCGCACCTTCAAGCGTGCCAGCCACTGGTCGAACCAGGGCTTATGTGCAGGAAAGTGTGACCGTAGTGAGTTTGGCTGGCACTTGACTCTTTTTGATTCTTTTTCTGGTCAAGCAGAAAAATAATGCCTCCGCGGCAACGGACGGACGATCAGGCTCGTGCTATTTCAGGCTCATCAAAATCGCCCCACCCACCACCAGCCCGGCTCCGAGCGCCGTCCGCCATTCAAATTTTTGTCCTAACACCAGCACCGCTAAAATAAAAACTATGACCACGCTCGTCCGATCAATCGCGGCCACGGCCGAGACCGGGCCGTTTTTTAAAGCTAGAAAATAAAATAACCAGGAAATCGCCCCGGCCAAGCCAGACAAAAAAATAAACCACATTGCGTGGCGATCAATCGTGCCGATCAATTTTTCTTTATTGAGCGCCAAGGCAAAAACTACCAATAGTAGGGCCATCACCACGGCTCGCACGGCGGTTGCTAAAGTCGAATCAACTTTACTGATGCCGATCTTGCCGAATATCGCCACCAGGGCCGCCGCGACGGCCGACATCAAAGCGTAAAAAATCCAGATCATGGCGTTACTTTACTGCATATCTTCCGGCTGGTCAATTATATCGCGGCCCAAACATAAAACCTACCCAACGCTTGCGCGCCAGGCAGGTTTAAAGCGTGGTCGTTAGTACTGATTCGACCGCGGCGGGCGAGGTGTCATCGGCCGGGCCTCGTTGACGGTCAAATTCCGTCCTTCGAAGTCCTTGCCGTTGAACATCTCAATCGCCTTCTGAGCTTCTTCATCGGACGACATTTCGATGAAGCCGAAGCCTTTGGAGCGTCCGGTCATCTTATCGACGATGATGGTGGCTGAGGTGACCGCACCGGCCTGCGCAAACGCGTTTTGAAGCGCGTCCTGCGTGGTGCTGTACGGGAGCCCACCGACATAGAGTTTCTTTGCCATTGTGGATGCTGTTCACGGAAACAAGTTTCGCGCACCGACCTTATTCTCCACCATGGCCCGTTATTCACGGTCTCTGGCACGAAGAAGTGCGCGGTAATGAGGAGTATACCATATTTTTGGCCGTCAAGCGAAAAGTGGCGATTAAAGCGATCGGCCTGATTGCCTACCCGCCAGAGGTCGACTCCCCCTGGTGGTTTTGCTATATTAGTAGCCATGAAACGCACCATCACGCTGATCGCCGTGCTACTGTCAGTTAGCGCGGTAGCTAGCGTCGGCGCGGCGTTTTTTGCCCTGACCAAAAAATCCCCGGCGCTTAATAATCAAGCGACGACCACCATCAACATCAATAATGACACCACCCCAACCACTAACACCAATTTCGTTCAACCGCTGGTAGAGAATACGAACACAACTGTCCCGGCCGTCAACACCACGCCGACGTCGCCACCGACAATCGTTGTCCCCATCTCCGACTTTTTTAACCGCGTTACTAAAAAGCCTTTCGGCATCTACATCACCCCGGCTACATCCCCCATTCAACCGGAAAAATTTACCGGTTACCACACCGGCGCCGATGCCGAAACGACCGCGGTTGAAGCCACGGTTGATGTGCCGATTTTTGCGATTGCTGACGGCGCCGTTGTTTTCGCCGGCCACGTTAACGGTTATGGCGGGGTGATTATGATTCGACATAAAATTGACGGCGTCACCATCACCGCTTTATATGGCCACTTAAGAATTTCTTCGTTCGCCGTTAAAGTCGGCGATCCGGTTAGGGTTGATGATAAAATCGGCGTGCTCGGGACGGGCTACTCCGCCGAAACGGACGGCGAACGTAAACATTTACATTTCGGCCTGGTTAAAGGCGCGGTCATCAACTACCGCGGGTACGTGCAAACCAAGGCGGCGTTATCGGCTTGGGAAGATCCGGTGGTGGTGCTTAAATCACATGGCGGTCGGTAATTAATGTTGATTATTGCCTGATCCGGCCAGTTACAGGCTACTTAGTGCCTTTCAGCAAATACTCAGCTTGTTTTTGTAGCCTGTTTACTTAACACTCAGGCTCAATCGACCCTGAATTACTTATAAAAAAATCAACTATTCCTTATGTTCATACGTAATATAACCAGCGACCCGGCGGCCGGAAATTAATTCGCTATGAAGAACGCTGGGAAAAAGTTATTCCTGTCGTTGGCGGTCATCGCCACCTTTGCTGGTTATATTTTTCGTCAACGCCATGGCGGGGACGATGGTCGACGAACGCTGGTCCCAAATCAATCAACGTCATCTTCGTCCTCCAGTTCTAACCAATCCGCCGTAAATGCGCCGACCCAAGACACCAATCAAACATCGACGTCGCCTATGCCGGGCGGGCCGATGATGGGCGGCGCATACCGCAATGGCGCTTACACCGGCCGTGTAGCCGATGCGTTTTACGGCAACATCCAAGTCCAGGCCATTATCAGCGGCGGCCAGATCACCGACGTCAGGTTTCTGCAGTACCCCAGCGACCGTAGCACATCCGTCTACATCAATAGCCAGGCCATGCCACTCCTCACACAGGAAGCGGTCCAAGCCCAAAGCGCTAACGTCAGCGGGGTTTCCGGCGCCAGCGCCAGCAGTCAGGCCTTTATTCAATCGCTCCAGTCGGCCCTCAGCCAGGCCGCCACCTAGTATAATTATGCGCCTGACCCAAACAGTGATGACCATGCCGGCCGTGGTGGAGGTGATCAACGACCGGGTCACGGCGGACGATATCGCCAAGATTTTTTCCTACTTTACCGCGGTGGACGACCGGTTCAGCGCCTTTAAACCATCAAGCGAGGTGACCCGTTACAACGCCGGCCGCCTGCGGTCCAAGGATCTCAGCCCCGACCTCCAAGAGGTCTTGCGATTATCCGAACAAACTAAGATTGCTAGCGCTGGTTTTTTTGACATCCAGCGCGATGGATTTATTGACCCCGCCGGCCTGGTCAAAGGTTGGGCGATTCAACGCGGCGCCGAGTTGTTGCGCCGGGCGGGCTTTAATAATTTTTATGTCGAAATCGCCGGCGATATTGAACTGGCCGGGCACGATCGTCAGGGGCAAGCCTGGCGCATCGGCATTCGTCACCCGGCCGACCCTGACCAGCTAGTCAAAGTTGTGGCGTTATCGAATCGTGGCATTGCCACCTCCGGCACCGCCGAACGAGGGGCGCACATTATCGATCCGCACACCGGACTACCGGTTAAGTCCGACGTGGTCAGCCTGACCGTCATCGGCCCGAATGTTTATGAAGCCGACCGGTTTGCCACCGCCGCTTTCGCCATGGGTCCAAGCGGCATCGCCTTTATTGAGCGTCAGCCCGAACTTGAAGGCTACCAGGTTGATAGCGGCGGCACGGCCACCATGACTAGCGGTTTCGACTCTTATACTGTCCGACCATGATGCGCCTGATCGACAACTTCCTGAACCGCATCACCATGTACCGGCTGGTTGAGTATATCTTGATCGCCTACTTGCTCCTGGCGACCGTTTTCAGTTTTACCGGCACCCTGGCGTTCAGCGGCTGGTCAGTCATCGGTTCGACCATCATCGTGGTGTTCGTCTGCTGGTTGACTAATATAATCTTTGCCGGCGTCTTTAACGCCCCGCGACATAATCCGTCGGCCATCATCACCGCCCTGATCCTAGCGTTGATCATTCCGCCCCATCCGGTGGACATCGTGTTCTTGTTCTGGGCTGGCGTGTTGGCGATCGCCTCGAAGTATATTGTCGCCTGGCGCGCCCAACACCTGCTGAACCCGGTCGCCGTCGGCGTCGCCTTAACCGCCATCGGCTTACGGCTGTCCGCCACCTGGTGGGTCGGTAATGCGGCCATGTGGCCGATCGTGCTGGTGGGCGGACTGCTTATTATCCGCAAAACCAAGAAGTTTGATGTTTTTTGGTCGTTTGTCATACCAGCCGCCGTAGTTTCACTCGGTTTGACCCTGTTACGACACGCCTCGTTCACGACGGCCCTGCGCGAAACATTGGTCCTGTCCCCGATTTTATTTTTTGGCACGGTCATGTTATCGGAACCGGCCACCATGCCCGGCACGAAACGTTGGCGGATGGCTTTTGGCCTGTTGGTTGGTCTGCTGTTCTCGCCGCAGATCCATTTCGGCAAACTTTATCTGACGCCGGAATTGGCGTTGCTCATCGGCAATGTCATATTTTTCCTGCTCCGGCCGCGGCGCCGCTATACTTTACGCTTAATCAAGCAGGTTGAGGTGGGCGGCGGGGTGATTGATTTCATCTTTCGGCCCGATCGGCCGCTCAATTTTCGGGCTGGTCAATTTGTTGAATTAACCCTGGCCCATGCCAAACCGGACAAACGCGGATTACGCCGATATTTCACCATCGCCTCCGCGCCGGGTGAACGCGACGTTCGTTTCGGCGTCAAGTTCTACCGCCAACCGAGCACGTTTAAACAGGCCCTCCGCGCCCTGCGACCGGGTTCCGAGGTGGTCGCTTCCCAACTGGGCGGTGACTTCACCCTGCCGTCCCAGCCCCAATTACCCTGCGTCTTTATCGCCGGCGGTATTGGCGTGACGCCTTTCCGGAGCATGATCAGCTCGCTCCTCGCCACCAACCAAGCGCGCGATATTACCCTCTTCTATTCCGTCCCCTCGCCCGCGGAACTGGCTTACGACGACGTCTTCGAGCAGGCCCGGGCGGAAATTGGGCTTAATACCGTCTACACCTTGACCGACCCAACCAAAGTCCCGGCCCGCTGGGTCGGGCGGCAGGGTTTTATTGATCCGCCCATGATCGCCGCCGAGGTGCCCGACTATCAGCAACGGTTGTTCTATATCTCCGGTCCGAACAGCATGGTCGATCATTTTAAATCTGTCCTGCGCTCAATGGGCATCGCGCCCCAGCATATTAAAACAGATTTCTTCCCTGGTTTCGCTTAAAAAAGATGTCTTAGCCGCTGGCGTTGACTTAGGCGCAATGTTTCCATATACTCCCCCTGCTTTGCTGCGGGGTCATAATCGGTTAGCTTTCCGCCCGCCCGTTCTTTTCCCAGCGCCTGGCGTAGATATCTGTTCGACCGCGAAACAGAGATTGGTAGAGTCTAAGTTGTTCCTCGGTGATACTAACCATTATGCGCGCGTTCTTACACCTTCAGATAGCGCGTCGCCCGGCCAAGACCTATCCGCTTGATCAGACCAAGCTTCACGAGCCGCGCGAGGGACTGCTTGATCGTTGGCATGGGTGTCTGGCCCTTGAGAAGACCCATCAGGTCTTTTGGCGCATGTATTCCTTGGTCGTCAAAAAGACGCAAGACCTTAAGCTGACGTTCGGAAAGCGCCTGTTCCGGTTCATTACGTTCAATCAGATCTCGGGCGGCTTCGGCTTGAGTCGTGAGCGCATCCAATAGGAAAATAATCCACATGGTAATATCTTCCCGCTCGGTTTTGTGATGGCGCTGCGCGTCACGGAGCGCCAAGTAGTACGCCTCTTTTTTATTTTCAATAATTTCTTCCAACGAAACATATGGCGTATACGAGTATCCGTTTTGCAACAGCATTAAGTTTGTCAACGCCCGGCTTAGCCTGCCATTCCCATCGTGGAACGGATGAATAGCGAGGAACTCAAAAATGAAATTGGCGATCACGAGGATTGGATGGAGTTCGTGTTTTAGCAGCGCCGTCTTGGCCCATACGAGTACATCATCCATTTCTTTCTTCACGAGGTAGGGTGGTGTTGGTCG
>JBGPHQ010000052.1:0-6501 GCA_041484505.1 Patescibacteria group bacterium | reverse complement strand
GCCGAGGTGGAATCTTTTTTTCAAGAACATTATGTCGATCACCGGCCGATCACGGTCATTCAATTAACCGGCAGTGGCGCTTTACTCCGCGGCATCGACCTTGAACTTCAACAACGTTTAAAACAGAACGTGATTATCCAACCGTCCTGGATTTTTGAACAGTTAGTCAAGGTGGCGCCCGACCTGCCGCCCGAACTCGGATATACCTACACCTCGGCATTTGGCTTGGCTTTGCGGCCTTGGTTAAATCATTAACTCCCGATGTTAGCCCTCAACCTCATCCCCCCCCAACTCAAATCCGACCTCCACGCGGCCGACGTTATCCAACGTTGGATGTGGGCAATCGGGTTGTTGGCCGGGTTGTTAACCCTGGGCACCGTCGGTTTGCTATCGGCCGACCGGATGCTGGCCAGCCATGCGGACCGTATCCACACCGACTTGATCGCCTTGCAACAACGCCAAATTCAGAACGCCGGTAGCGATATCACCTCGACCACCAGTAATCTCAATTCGACCATCAAAACATTAACCGCTACCCTCGGCCAGCCCGATCATTGGGCCCAGCAAACAACGCTTGTTTTAGCCGCGCTGCCAAGCGGGGTGACGGTCAATTCATTGGATTTAACGCCGACCGGTAAATTTCATTTAATCGGGGAGGCTGACACCCGCCAGACCTTCCTGACCTTGCAACAATCTTTAACGACCAATCATGACTTAGGGCAGGTTAAAACCAGCTCCACGGCTTCCAAGCGCTCGGCCGTCCCGTTCGATTTTACCGGTCAAGTAATCAAGACGAATAAACCATGATCAAATTGCGTGGACATTTGACGATTGGCTTGATGATCGCCGTGGTGATCGCCGTGGGCGCGGCGTTGGCTGACACGCTGTGGCTGATGCCGCAACTTCATCGGTTGCGGCAAAATATCGACAATGACCGCGCTTCAGCCGCTCTCATTATTCAGCAACAATCTAACCTCGACCAACTCGGGCGCGATCTCTCAGCTATTCAAACCAAGCAAGCTGATTTGGAAATAAACTTTTGGACTTTTTTAAAAGAAGATGACTTTTTTTCCATGGTCGACGCCACCGCCTCCAAGCGGCGAGTCATCATTGATGCCCCGTCTATTGCTGACGCGACGCCCACCGGAGCTGTTCTGCCTCGCCCGGTCAGCCTAAAAATACACGGCTCTTTAGCCGACGTATTGCCAACGATTAACGATCTGCAAAGTCAAACTCCGTTAATCGCCTTTCAACAGCTTAGTCTAACTGGCGACGTGGCCAGCGGCGGTGTGACCGCCGCTATCCAAGCAACTACCCTTTGGAAATAATATAACTATGCCTTCAACCCGACAAAATATCAGTCGTTTCGCCTCGACTTGGTCGCGTCATTTAGCGCTAATCGCGTTATTAATCGGACTAAGTGTTAATAGCTGGTTAGCCTGGCAGGGTTGGCTACTTTGGGCCGACGCCCCGTTACCGCCGGAACGGGTGACGGCTAAACAACTGCGCGTCGATGAGTCCAAGCGTTTATTGCTAACCCAGAATCTCGATCACTACCGACATCCGCCAGCCGTGACTCCGACCCTCAAAATAAATTTTCAGGCCGCCGCGACTACCGTCACGCCAGTCCGTTGACATCCCCCAACTAGTAGAGTAGTATTATCGGCGATACGTTTTACAGTTTACATTTTCTAGCCTATTCGATTTTATGGCCCATACCAAAGCTGGCGGCTCGACTAATCTCGGCCGCGATTCCCGCAGTAAACGACTTGGCGTCAAGTTGTTCGCCGGTCAGCGCGCCACCGCCGGCGCGATTCTAGTCCGTCAACGTGGTTCGTCTTTCCTGCCGGGGGAAAACGTCGCCCGTGGCGGCGACGATACGTTGTTTGCAACCGCCGCCGGCACCATTAAATTCCAAAGCGCCATCAAAATTCGCTACGACGGCCGGCGCGTCCGCCGCCGGTACATTCACGTCCGGCCTTAAAACGGCGTCTCTAAATACATCGCCGTTCCAGTTTAAGACGCTTTTTGTTTTCTCTTTAGGCCGGCTTTTAATAAGCCTACAAATAACGGATGCGGGCGGAGCGGGCGCGATTGGAGTTCCGGGTGGAATTGCGTGCCGATAAACCATGGATGTTTTTGCAGTTCCAGAATTTCCACTAATTGGCGAGCCGGCTCAATCCCGGCCACCATCATCCCCTGCCGTTCAAACGCGGCGCGGTACTTGTTCTGAAATTCATAACGATGGCGGTGACGCTCGTCAATCTGGCGCTGGGCATAGACCTGCGCAGTTTTCGTGTGTGGTGTTAAACGGCAACTATATGCGCCGAGCCGCATCGACCCGCCCAGATGATGTTCTTTAACCAAATGTTCCTGTTCCGGTAAAAGATCAATGACCGGTTTTGATGTTTTCGGATCGACCTCGGTGGTGTTGGCGTCACGCCACTTTAGCACATGCCGAGCGAATTCGACGGCCATCAACTGCATCCCATAACACAGCCCCAGACAGGGAAGCTGATGCGTGCGGGCATATTGAATAACCGCAATTTTTCCTTTGACACCGCGCGACCCAAAACCGCCGGGTATTATTAAGGCCTGATAATTATTAAGTTGGCGGATATTTTGGGGACGATTTTCGTAATGCTCAGCGTTTAGCCAAGTAATTTCCACCGGTCGTCGCAGTGACCAGGCGGCGTGTTTAACCGCTTCGATCACCGACAAGTACGAATCGCTTAAAGTAAAATCACCAGTCGAAAAATATTTTCCGACGATAGCAACCTGAATTGGTTTATTTTTATGGTCTCCCCCTCGAACAAATTTTTTCCAGCCACGCAAATCACCTCGCCGCACCGGCAGAGTGAATTTTTGGAGTATTTTTTCCGCTAGTTTTTCTTTGGCAAAATTTAACGGGATGGTATAAATGTTTTTGACGTCTGGAGCGGATATAATATCGACCGGACTGACGTTACAGTTGATGGATAATTTTTCTTTGCGCGGCGCGTCGAGCGGGACCGCTCCGCGACCGAGAATAAAATCAGGCTGGATGCCGGCCGCGTTCAGCGTTCGGACGGCATACTGTGTCGGCTTAGTCTTCATCTCGCCAAGTTGTCCAGGGATCGGAAGGTAGCTCAGTAATACGAACAAGACCCGACCCGGCAATCGCAAGTGCATCATCCGCGCCGCTTCCAGGAACAACATGTTTTGGTATTCCCCGACCGTCCCGCCGATTTCGACTAGTTGGATATCCGACCGATTTACGCGGGCGGCCGTGGTGATCCGCCGGATGACTTCTTCCGGCACGTGCGGCACGACTTCGACGCACTTGCCGCCGTAGCCGAGGGCGCGTTCCCGCTCGATGACCGATAAATATATTTGGCCGGTGGTCATGTAATCATGACGGGTCAAATTAACGTCCAGAAAACGTTCGTAATTACCGATGTCTTGATCCGTTTCCAAACCGTCAGCGGTCACGAACACTTCGCCGTGTTCGGTCGGATTCATCGTGCCGGCGTCGACGTTGATGTAGGGGTCGATTTTCATCGCCGCGACGCGGTAACCGCGACGCTTGAGCAACAAGCCGATCGAGGAGACGGCGATTCCTTTACCCAAACCCGACAGCACTCCGCCGACCACGAAAATGTAGCGTGGTTTATTTGGCATGGTCAATCACGAGCGTCATCTCCGCCTGGTGGGTATCATCAATTATAACCTTAACTGTCTGCGCGCCGATGGTTTTGAAATGGTCCGGCTCACAACGCAGGGCGGGTAAGCGCCGACCGAACTGTCGCTCGAGTTCCTGGCGCAGATCATCACCTTTAATCGCGGCAAAAAGTTTACCGCCGGGGCTGGCTTTCCCGGCCAGGCGCACGGTTAAACCATGCAAACTCGCTATCAGAGCGGTGCGGTCAGCTTGGTGTTGCTGGTCGGCGTGTAGTCGCCGTTGGCGGTCTAAATCATGAGCGGCCAGGACATCCGCCGTGGCCGTGATCGCAAGTTTTTTGGGGATTAAATAATTCCGCGCATAGGCGTCACTCGCTTCAATTATATCCCCGACCGCCCCAAGTTTTGGCATCTTCATCAAAAGTTTGAGCTTCATGGCGCGGGCGCTAATGAATCCAAAGCCCGAGCCTGCTGGATATCTTCGCCATCTTTAGCATTGGCCGGAATGGTCACTACCAGATCGGGCGTAATCCCCTGCTCGGATATTGATCGGCCTTTGGGGGTCAGCCATTTAGCGACGGTTAGTTTGAGACTGGAACCGTCGGCCAACGTTTGGTAGTCCTGCACCGAACCTTTGCCAAAGGTTTGGGTCCCCACCAGCGTCCCGCGGCCGCTGTCTTGCAGGGCACCGGCGACGATTTCCGAGGCGGACGCACTGCCGCCGTTAACCAACACCACCACTTTTTTATCAGCTAAGAAAGCATTGCCCGCGGCGTTAAAAGTTTTTCGCTGACCATCGCGATCAACCTCAGCCACAATTAAACCATTGGGCATAAAGACGCTCGCCACGTCAATCGCCTGGTCCAAGTAACCGCCAGGATCATCCCGCAGGTCGAGTAGCACGCCGTCCATATTTTGCACGCCCAGTTCCTTAGCCTGGGCCCGGAGTTGGCGACCGGTATCCTGATTAAAACTGGAGATGGCGATATCAGCCAGACGTTTGCCGTTGTGTTCAACCACCTTGATCGTCACCGAATCGACGGTGATTTTTTCGCGGACGACGGAAAACGTCCGCGGTTGCGGCTCGCCGCCGCGTTGGATGGTGAGCGTCACCGCCGTGCCTTGCTGACCGCGGATAGCGTTAATCACCTCATCTAGGGTCATCGCGCTGACATCTTTTTTGTCCACCGTTAAAATTACATCACCCGATTTTATGCCGGCCCGTTCCGCCGGCGAGGTGGGGAGCGGGGCGATGATCGTGACCTGGTTGTTTTTATAACCGACCTGCATCCCTAAGCCCTCGAAGGTGCCGCTGATCTCGGCCTCGAATTTCTTAGCTGAATCGGCCGTCAAATAACTCGAATAAGGATCGCCCAGGCCGGCCACCAAGCCGGATAATGCCCCTTGTAGTAAGGCTTGATCATTGACGTTACGGTTGACGTACTCGGAATGAACCCGGTTCCAAACATCAAGCAGTTGGTTATAATCGGCGCCTGATGGCGCTGGGCTCAGCCGGAGGATGGCTGATTGAAGCGAGGTTGGATGATCGGACCGGACGGCCGAAACAGCCACCGTCAGACCGACCGCAAAACCGATAATTAATAAGGCGGCGATGCCCGGTAAACGTTTTAGTCGCGGGTCGATCATGTTTTCTGGCGGGTGATTTTCGCGCCTAATCCCTGCAACCGGCCGACTAGATCTTGATAGCCACGATCAAGGTGTTCCACGCCGGTCAGCGTTGTCATTCCTTCCGCCACTAACGCGGCAATCAAATGAGCCATCCCAGCTCGAATATCGGGAATCGCTATTTCGGTGGCCTGAAGTTTGGTTGGTCCGGCGACTCGACAACTATGAATACAACCATGCGCCCACCACCGACAAGGCAGTTCCCCCCAACAGTCCGCGCTGGTCTCGATCTTAGCGCCCATCGCCGTCAACGTTTTGGTGTAGCCGAAACGATCTTCATAAACGGTTTCATGGACGGTTGACGCTCCGACGGCTTGGGTCATGACGGCCACTAGCGGTTGTTGCCAATCGGTCATATAACCGGGGTGAGTGTCCGTTTCGATACTCACGCCGCGCAACTTTTTAGCCCCATAAAATCTGATGCCGGTTGGCAATACTTCAAACTGGCCATCCATCCGGCGGATGGTGGTCAGGAAGGTGAGCAAATCAGGTTGTTTAGCCTCAGCCACAAAAATATCGCCGCGCGTAGCTAAGGCCAAACACGCAAAGGAGGCGGCCTCAATTCGATCCGGAATGACGCGATAGGTGGTGCCCTGTAATTTTTTAACGCCGTCAATAATCAGGGTGCGATTAGGGCCGAGCTCGATGATCGCCCCCATCGTTTGTAACATTTGCAATAGATCAATCACTTCCGGTTCGACCGCCGCGTTCCTAACCACCGTCCGCCCCTCGGCCAGCACCGCCGCGAGGGCGATTGTTTCGGTGGCGCCGACGCTTGGATACGGCAAGTTAATGGTCGCCCCGTGTAATCGTTTGGCCTGGGCCTTGAATGAGGTGGCCGTCGCTTCCACCTCGGCCCCCATCGCTTTCAGCGCGGCTAAATGGTAGTTGACCGGCCGCGGTCCAATCGCGTCGCCGCCGACCACTGGGACCTCCGCTTGACCGGCCCGGTTGACTAGGATGCCTAAAGTTAAAATCGGCAAACGATTCTGGCGACTCAAGCGCGGCACGATATCCGTTTTGATCGTCGGCGTGGTCACCGTCCAACGATGGCCGTCACGTTTGACCGTCCCCCCAATCACAGCGATAAGTTCCGCCGCAATATCCGTCTCACCGAGAAGCGGCACATTATCAATGGTCGAAGGTTCGGCGCTC
>JBGPHQ010000051.1:0-6882 GCA_041484505.1 Patescibacteria group bacterium | reverse complement strand
CTATCGGTCGTGCCCTGGGCGAACGCCGTGGATGAACCCTTGGTGATGTTGCTGGTGGACGTCGAACCGACGCCGGCCAGAGTGCCGCCCGAAGCATCTATCGTCAGCCGACCGTTGGCGGCCGAGTCGTTGAAGTCCATGTTCTGACCGCCCGAGCTCCAGGTGATGGTGTTGCCGGAAGTGGCGGCGATAGTCGCGGTCCAGGTAGCGGTGGCGGTCGGATTGGTGACGCGAATTTTCTGGGCGGTCACGCCGAGCGTGCCAGTGGACGTTTGACCGGACGCGGAAAAAGTTTTACTGGAAAAGGTGACTGATGGGCTACCGACGGTCACCCCCGAGCCGTCGACGATGTCAACACCCAGCGTGCCGGTGATAGCTTGGTTGAACGTGCTCGATGACGAGGCCAGTGACGGGCTAACGTCAAGCAGACCGATCGTTAAAATCACCATCACGCTTAGAGCCAGGTTCGATAGTTTCCGTTTGGGTTGTGTTTTTTGTTTTGGCATTTTTCGATCAGGCCACCGATTTTAACTGACAGTTAGCGTCATGTTGATGGTGTAGGTGCCTGGAGTTTGCGCGGCCGGAATATCCTGCGTTAAGGCCACGCCGATAAAGTCCCAGCGGCCTGGCTTGTCGGCGGATGAACCGGCGGTCAGGAGGGTGATGCTGTCGGCCGTGCCTTGGGCGAACGCGGTGGACGAACCCTTGGTCAGCCCGGTGCTGGTGTAGCTGTCGGTCGGCGTAATTGTTCCGCCGGAAGCGTCAACCGTCAACCGGCCGGCCGAGGCGGCGCCGTTGAAATCCATGGTCGGCGTGCCGGCGGACCAGAGCGTGGTGTTGCCCGACGTGGCCGCAATCGCCATCGACCAAGTAGCCGTGTTGGTGCCGTTGCTGACGCGAATTTTCTGGGCGGTCACGCCAAGCGTGCCGGTGCCGGTCTGGGTGTTAAAAGAAAAAGGCGCGGCGCCGAAGGCGACCGACGGACTGCCGACGGTCACGCCCGAACCATCGACGATGTCGACGCTTAAGGTCCCGGCGTTAATGGTTTGCGAAAGCTGGGTCTGGCTTGAAGCTAGGACGTTAGAACCGGAAAGCCAAAATAACAAAGAAAAAAGCATGGCCACGGTCGCCGGGCGCTTAAATCGCATAAAAATTGAATTGTTGTTCATTTTTGGCTTTGTTATGGGCTTTTTTTTATTTTCTGCTTTAATTATAGCGTATTTTAGGCTACTTGTCAATGTTTCCGACACTTTCAGAATAAAAAACGCGGTGGTTTATACTAACATTTTCACCACCAGCAAAATGCCGAACTAAAACTTTCCTGTTCCTACCTCACCGCGTCTAGTTATTCTTACCCACGCTGAGGCAGTATCCCGCCTAAAGCTCGTCGCATTGCCTGGATCCGGTCGGCCAGGATCGATGATTCCTCATTATTTGTGGCTCGCTTCTCACGCTCCCCCCGTGCTCCAGCGTCGGCCGCCTTGTTTAACTCCACTTCAGCTTCGTGCGCCTTAGTCAACAAGATATTCAGTTCTGCCATCGACAAATCCCTGGGTTTTGTGTCTTTAACGCAAAATGCGCCGATCGGCATGTGCGTCTTGTGATCGTGGAGCGTCACGCCGGCATAAAAACGGATGCGGGGCGGGTTGGTGACCTGCGGGTTATCAACGAAGTCTGGATTTTGTTCGTGTCTTCGACGATAAACAGTTTGCCGTGCACAATTGTGTGCCCGCAAAATGAAGATTTTCTCGGACCCTCGGTCGCACTGACGCCAATCGATGATTTGAACCACTCGCGATCCTGATCAATCAGCGAGATGGTAGAAATCGGCATGTTCATATTTTTTGCCGCCTCTCTGGTGATCCGATCGAAACGTTCTTCGCGGGGAGTATCGAGCACGTTTTTAGCTTTCAAGGCGGCTAATCGTTCGGCCTCGTCAGCCGGAATCGGAGCTGGTTTCATTGTATAGTCCCTCCAGACTAAGATAAAAAAACAACGCCTTTATACTTTACCACAATATTTTCTTAGTCACAAGACCGGCCACCAAGAAACACCCCGCCTAACTCAGGTGGTGTTTTGTCACGACGGGTTTAGGCGAACAACGCGACCCTGACTGCTCGGCGCCTGATAACGTTCCAATCGCACAGATCAGCTCAGCGGGAAAATAACACCTAGCGGAAGAGCGTTGTTGCTGGGATAACATTGCCGGACAAAAGGTGAGTTTACATACACTACCTCCTAAACCAAAGTCGCCCGGGCATACAACGTACCAGCGGGTTTAAACCCGCTGGTACGTGAACAAACGATCGGCTGGTCTAGGCGAACAACGCCGCTCGAATCAATGTGAGCGTCACTAAGACACACCGCGGGTTTCGAAACCCGCGGTGTGTTTAATTTTCTGACTGAAATAATTAGACGAAGAGTGCGGCGAGCACCAAAGTCAGTGTCGCCAGAAGTTTAATCAACACATGCAGACTCGGCCCCGCCGTATCCTTAAACGGATCGCCGACCGTGTCACCGACGACGGCCGCGGCGTGAACCGCGGTTTTTTTACCTTGCACGATACCTTTCGAATCTTTGAATTCCCCGGACTCGATATACTTCTTGGCATTGTCCCACGCGCCACCAGCATTGTTCATGACCAGCGCCATAATCACCCCGGCGATCGTGCCGACCATCAACATCCCGGCCGCCGCTTCAGCGCGCAGGATCAAACCAACCGCAATCGGCACGCCGATGGCGATGATGCCGGGCAGGACCATATTGCGGAGCGCGCCGCGGGTAGTGATGTCAACGGCCGCGCCGTAGTCGGGCTGGTCGGTGCCGGCCATGATGCCTGGTTTCTCACGGAACTGGCGGCGGACTTCTTCAATAATATAGCCCGCCGTCTTGCCGACCGCCCGCATGGCCAAGGATGAGAACAAGAAAACTAACATCGCGCCGATGAACGCGCCGATGAATACTTTAATATTCGCCAGGTCAACGGTCACGATGTGCACCTGTTCAAGATAAGCCGAGAACAACAGGAAAGCCGCCAAAGCCGCCGAGCCGACGGCGTAACCTTTAGTCAAGGCTTTGGTAGTGTTGCCGACACTGTCTAGTCGGTCAGTAATTTTTCGCGTCGCTTCCGAACCGTTCGACATCTCGACGATCCCGCCGGCGTTATCGGTGATCGGACCGAAAGTGTCCATCGCTAGGACGTACATCGCCGTCACTAACATGCCGATCGTGGCCACCGCCGTGCCGTACAATCCGCCGTGCGCCAAACCGGAGTGCGCCCCGAGAGTGAACGAGCCCCAGAGCGCCGCCCCGATCGTGATGACCGGTAGCGCCACGTTTTCGAAACCGACGGCTAAGCCGGAAATGATCACCGTCGCCGGGCCAGTTTCGGCCGCCCGCGCGATTTCTTTGACCGGGCGGAATTTATGATCGGTGTAGTATTGGGTCAGGATTAGAAAAGCGATCCCCATCAACACGCCGACCACGCCAGCCGCGAAAAACCACAGATAGTGCTCGCCGAGCATTAGTCGCGTCACACCATAGAGCACGACCACGCCGAGCACGGCCGTCAGATAATAACCGCGATTGAGGGCGTTCATTGGATCTTCATTTTCTTTCGCTTTGACACTAAACACCCCGATCGCCGAAGCGATCATGCCGCCGGCCTGGACCACCAGCGGAAATAGAATCCCTTTCAAACCGAAGGCTGGGAACAGCGCCACGCCGAGAATCATGGCGCCGATATTTTCGGCGGCCGTCGATTCAAACAGGTCGGCGCCGCGGCCGGCGCAGTCACCGACGTTATCGCCCACCAGGTCGGCAATGACCGCCGGGTTGCGCGGGTCGTCTTCCGGAATGCCGGCCTCAACTTTACCGACCAGGTCGGCGCCGACGTCAGCCGCTTTCGTGTAAATTCCGCCGCCGAGCTGGGCGAAGAGCGCCACCAGCGAGGCGCCAAAGGCAAAACCGATAATCGCGCCAGGCACCTCGCGCACGTCGAAACCGAGCCAGTGCGTGTAGACAAATAGTAAAGCGGACAGGCCGAGCAGGGTCAAGGATGAGACCAGCATTCCTTCCACCGCGCCGCCACGAAGCGCCGCGGACATGGCGCCTTGTAAACTTCCGCGATCAGCCGCGGCCGCGACTTTCGAATTAGCTCGCACCGAGACATACATCCCCATATAGCCAGCGATGCCGGAAGCAATCGCTCCGATCAAGAAAGCGACCGACGTTTCTAAGGCCAAGGCATGCTTGCCGGTGAAATAGTAAACGGCGGCGATCAACAGGGCGATCCCGGCGGCGATCAGGGCGATGGTGGTGTATTGGCGCTTCAAAAAAGCTTTCGCGCCGGCCCGGATGGCGTTAGCGACTTTCATCATCGCCTCGTTGCCTTCCGGTAAGCGGTTGACCAGCCGCGTCATGACGAAGGTCATGATCAGGCCGAGGACGCTAACGATTAGGGCGAAATAAAGCCAGGAGTACGGATCGTTCATAACGGTGCGTAAAGTAATAAAAAACTAAGTAGTTTCTTTGGTTGGTTCGGTTGGGGCGGCGGGCGGAGTTTCCGTGGCTGGGGCGGCGGCTTGACCTTCAACTGGTGGCGTCTTTTTTTTCTCGTTCGCCTCGCCGGCCACCGGTCCGGTTTCGCTCTCGGCCTGGCCGCCTTCGGCGCTAGTTGGCACAGCGCCGCTGTCCCCCACTAGGTCTATTTTCCAGCCGGTCAATTTGGCCGCCAAGCGGACGTTCTGACCGGCTTTGCCAATCGCGAGCGACAGCTGGTCGTCCTTAACTTCCGCCACGCACGAATGTTCTTCGTTGTTGAGCTTGATCGAAATGACTTTAGCCGGCGACAGGGCATTAGTGATGTACTTGACCGGATCGTCCGACCATTCGATGATATCAATTTTTTCGCCGCCCAGTTCGGAGATAACTGTCTGGACGCGCGTGCCGCGTTGGCCGACGAGCGAACCGACGGGATCGATGTTTTTCGCGTCGGAGAAAACCGCTAACTTCGTTCGCAAACCGGCTTCGCGGGCGATGGCTTTAATCGCGACCGAGCCATTTTGCAGTTCCGGCACCTCGAAGGTAAATAGCTTGCGCACCATTTCCGGATGCGACCGCGAAACGACTATTTCCGGACCGCGTGAGCCCATGTTAACAGCCACCAGGAAGACTTTGATCCGGTCACCCGGCCGGTACCGTTCGCGCTGGACCTGTTCCGGAGGCGGCATGATAGCCGTGGTGTGGCCGAGTTCGATCAACACCATCCGGCCTTCGACGCGCTGGACCATGGCGGTCAGCATTTCGCCTTCGCGGCCCTTGTATTCCTTGTAGATAATGTCGCGTTCGGCTTCGCGGATGCGCTGGATGACGACTTGCTTGGCGGTTTGGGCGGCCATCCGTCCGTAAGCCGCCGGCGGGAATAATTCGGTCCGGATTTCATCGCCTAGCTCGTAACTTTTCTTCAATTTCTTCGCTTCAGATAGCGCGATGTGTTTCTTCGGATCGAACCGTTCCTCGGCCACCGGTGCGACAGTGGTTTCCACCGACTGCTGTTCGGTGGTCGTCGCTTCACTACCCTGAGCTAGGTCAGCGGTCTGGCTTAGTCGCAGGGCCTCCTCTTCGGCCCGTTTGGCCGTTAAATACTCTTCGAGCTGACCGGCCGCTTCCGCTTCCTCGCGCCGTTTTTGCTCGGCTTGGTACTCGTCATACAGTTTGTCCTCAACCACCGTCTTCACATCAAAAACGCGGTTAGCGCCGTCATCAACATTGAAATCAACAATCACATTCTCATTCGGCTGGCCGAAATCCTTGCGGTAAGCGACGGCCAAAGCCGCGGCGATGGTTTCGATCACCGACTGGTAAGGAATATTCTTCTCGGCGCAAATCTCTTCGATGGCCTGTTTTAGGGGAGATTGTGGCATGGGGGAGATTGAGTCAGCAAAAACCACTAGTTCAGGGTAGAACTAGGCTGTCCTGAGGTTATCATGGGGTTGAAATGTTGTCAAAGAAAAACATCCCCCGAGGAGGATGCTCAAACCTGATGCCGCTGATGCAGGGAGGTGCTATCGATCAACATCCCCTCTTCCATTAGTTCAAATGGGGTGCGAACGACGCGGGGATCGGGAAAAATGGCCGGCACCACGACCCGGTCAGGTGATGAAAGGAGGCCGTCACTATTCGGACGAGACTGAATCGGAATCGATGACTGGTGGACTGACGCAGCAATGACATACACCAGGATCCAACCCAGAATGGCTGTTCCGGTAAAGAACCGTCTCATTGTCATCCTCCTGATGACCGGGGTGGTGAGAAATGTCAGGAACGACCCTCCATTCCTAGCCTACAACGCTCCGAACTGGTTGGCAAATCCGAGTGGTCAAAAGAAAAGTCCCCACATCAATCGTTTAGATTGGTGTGGGGACTGGGGTCTGGTCGTCGAGGGAACTACCTTTTCCTCGCCTTGATGATCATGAACCCTGGATACTTTTTTCCATTAATCTGTTCGTACGACGTGTCCCACCTTTCGTCGTAGGCCAGCAGATCAAAATACTCGAGCAGAAAGGGGGATAGATACTCTCCCATGGTGTGCGTCGGCTCCGTGACTTGAATCGCGCCGCTGAGAATGTTCGAGGTCACCACTTTTTGCTCGAAGTAATCGGCGGCTGGATCCCGCTTTTCAAAGAACTGGCGAAAGGGGTGGGTGACGAGAATCAACAGGATACCGCCCGGTTTCAATTCGCAATGTGCTTCTTGATACACACCAAGTACATCGTCAGTGGTCTGGATAGCATATTTCGACAGCACGACGTCGAAATAACTATCATCGAACGTGGTGTTGTTGAACAGTCCGAGGTGAAAATGAGCCTCGGGTAGTCGGCG
>JBGPHQ010000050.1:0-6950 GCA_041484505.1 Patescibacteria group bacterium | reverse complement strand
CAGTAATGCTTCCAGGTCGGATATTCTAACTTCGCCGATATCGTCATCGGTCGGATGAATGCCCACCGCGGCGTACACCGGCTGGTCGGGATATTGCTCGGCCAACCGAACTCCGGCCATGCTGTCAACTAGCGTTGTGCCGATCGCCATCAGGCCGATCCCGGCGTCGAGTGAACGTTTGATCACCGCCTCCCGATCACCATCATAATCGGCCATTTGGGGGTGGCAGTGGGTGTCAATCAACCGTAGACCAGCCCCCTCCTGTCGGAGGAGGGGTGAAGTGGTGGTGGGAGTCATTAACTTTACTTTGGCAACACGGCCTTAGTCGCGTCTTGCGCCTGTTTAATCACTTGTGGGAACAGCGGCACTAGCCAGCCGGTGATATTCAAAAAATAGGTGGCGATTTGTGAGTCCTTGACCGTTGAAGCTAGACCGCCGGAAATCGGCAGGCGGGTCAGGAATTGCAAGCTGATGCCGATGAACAAACTGGCCTCAATAAAGCCGAAAATCGCGCCGCCTAACCGGTTGATAAGTTTCATGCCCGGCACAATGGCGAACATGTGAAAAACTTTATTAACTAACCAGAAGGCGACCCCGACCAGGCGCGTCACCAATAGGAATAACAGGATAAAGGCGAATATTTTTCCGGCCACGGCGTTCCCCCCGAAGACCGGCGCGACCGTGTCCGCAAACCGTTCGTAGTACCGACTAGCGATGATTTGGCCCAGGAACAGCCCGATTACCCCGCCGATAGCCTGAATCAACCCCGTCCAAAACCCGCCCCAGACAAAGCCGAAGGCGGAAATGAGGAGCAGAATGTCGAACCAGGAGAAGGGCATGACTGAAGTGTAGACTAGTTAGACTTTTTGCTCAACCCCGTTAGAGGTGGCGAGACTATTGAAGAATTTGGGGGATAAACACGGCCGGAGCATTGTTTTAAAAACGCCTATTATTTAGCCACCTCTACGGGTTCAAGCGCGCCGCTTTTTTCAACGAATTCTATAATTTGCAATACTTCTGATTCCATACTAAGTAACCGATCATGATGGATCATCCCTTCCACCACAATCACCAGCAAGTTTTTATCGACATAGATCCACGGTCGATGAGAAGTGTGGAGATACCAGTCCATGAAGTCGGGACTGAATAGTGCGTAGGCCAGTTTCGACGGCGAGGCGTGAACTTGAACGTCCCGGTTAAACTCAATGCTCTCCAGTTCGGTTTCACGTATCAGGCCCTGGTACCGACTGGCAACCGAACGTAGCCGGGCCCACCCGGACAGCACGCCCGACAGATGGGCGTGCCAGTAGATGACCGGTGAGGCTTGGTCGTCGTCACCGGCTTGACCAAAGGCCACGATCACCTGATGTGATCCGATCGTAATGCGCCCCTGTGCTGCGGTGATCAATTGCGTTCCGGTCATTGGGTTGGCGTTCTGAATTTCGACCTCAAGCACCCGTTCCTTCGGATGATCAAACAGATCGAATATTGTTTGGTTTTCCGCGGTGGGTACAGGCAGAGCTGTTCCGTGTCGTTCACGCAGATAGGCCTGGAACACCTCTCCAGCCCGTTGTATTCCTTGCCGACGAGCTCGGGCCATTACCACTATCGCTACCAGTACAACCACAATAATCGCTATCGTGAATGGGATGTTCATAGACTAAGACCCTAGTCGAGGAAATAACGGCTCAGCTTTTTTGACCGGCTGGACAAAGGCCTTGATGATTTTTTCTGATGTCTCTGGCATATACGGGGCTAATAGGACGCCGATCGCCCGAACATCGCGAGCCAGTTGACTCAACCGTCCCGGTAATCGCTCATCGTTATTTTTTGCCATTTTCCACGGTTCTTCCTGATCAATCATCAGATTATCACTATCAATCTTTTTCCAGAGAATTTCTAGGGCTTGATCAAATCGATATTTTTTTATAGCCTCATGGAATTCCTTGAATTCTGCGTTTTTGGAAATGTCCAAAGCCTCGAATATGCCGTTGGCATATTTCTCCACCATATTCGTCACTCGCGACACAAGATTTCCAAGACCATTTGCTAAATCAGATGTATAAACTTCTTTCAATCGCTCCACCGTAAAATCACTATCTTCGAACGGTTTGACGTAGCGCGCTAAGTAGTAACGTACGGCGTCAGTCCCAAATCGTTCAACCAGGGAAAATGGATCCACAACGTTGCCCAACGACTTCGACATCTTTTTCCCGCCAGTCGTAATAAATCCGTGAATCACAATCTGCTTCGACGGTTTCTCCCCGGCTGACATCAACATCGCCTGCCACATGGCTGACTGTTGGCGTAAGTTGTCTTTCCCAGCAAATTGGATAGATGGCCACCACTGGGAAAACTTTTTGTCCGGCCAACCCAAGCAGGAAATATAATTGACCAAAGCGTCAAACCAGACGTACATCACCTGTGTTTCATCGTCCGGCACCGGCACACCCCACGGCATTTTTGACTTCCAGCGCGAAATACTGAAGTCTTGTAACCCGCCGGCAACAAAAGTACGAATTTCTTTCAGCCGGTGTTCCGGCACAACAAAATCCGGATGTTTCTCGTACAAGGCCAGAAGTTTTTTTTGGTAGTTCGAAAACTTAAAAAAATAATTTTCTTCTTCGATAATTTCAATCTCCAGATTGGGATGCAAAATACAGCGGCCGTGATCAAGTTCTGAATCAGTTTTTTCCAGTTCACAACCGCTACAGTATTTGATTTTGTACTGTTTTTTGTAGATGTCCCCGGCTTGGTCACACCGCTTCCAAAATTCTTGAGCCGCGGCGATATGTCTCGGGTCGGTGGTGCGAATGAAGGAATTGTAGGACAGGTTGAGGGCTGATTTCAGCCGGTCAAATTTCGCCGCGTTTTCATCGACGTAAGCCTGCGGTTCTTTCTGTTCGGCCAGGGCTTTGCGATAAATCTTTACGCCATGTTCGTCGGTGCCGGTGTTGAAGAAAACTTCAAATCCTTGCTGGCGATACCAGCGCGCAATGATGTCGGCTTGAACAATTTCCAGAGCGAACCCAATATGCGGATCGGAATTGACGTATGGAAGTGTTGTCGTGAGCGATATCCTTTTCATGGCTGTGGCCCAATAATAATTACTACTTCTCCGCGAACCTCGTCAGGATGATCCGTAAAATACTTCACTACTTCCCCGGCTGACCCACGGACGACACTCTCATAGATTTTCGTCAGCTCGCGACAAACGACGATATGTTTAGTGGGAGTTACTTCCATTAAGGATTGAAGTGTTTTCATTAGTCGATGTGGAGATTCATACAGTACCACGGCTTCTTCCGTCGCGGCAATCCGTTTAAACAATGTTTCTCTCCCCTTCTTGTGGGGCAAAAATCCTAGAAACAAAAACTGGTCGGTCGGCACGCCGCTGAGGCTGACCGCGGTGGTTAGGGCTGACGGGCCAGGCACTGATTGAATGGAGATCCCTCGTTCGGTCGCTCGAGCAATGAGTTTTCCGCCTGGGTCAGACACACCCGGCATGCCGGCGTCGGTCACCACGGCCGCGTTCGCGCCACCGGCTAATCGATCGAGGAACTGGTCAAGTTCAGACGCCGGGGTGTGGTGGTGAATGCTGATAGTGGGCGTGGCGATTTGGTAGTGATCAAGGAGTTTCTTTGTCACTCGTGTATCTTCACAAGCGATAACCGTAACGTCGCTTAGCACTCGCTTGGCGCGAAATGTCAGGTCTTCCAGATTCCCTATCGGCGTACCGACGACATATAGAATTCCGGGTTTGATGTCAGCCATGGGCGGATAATGGCTGGTGAGCTGACCTGATGACCGCGATCAGTGATTCAATCAGGATCACGCTCGGTACGGCAAAGATGATACCGAGCACGCCGGCCACATGCGCGCCAACTAAAATAGCCAGGAAGACCGTCACCGGTCGCAGTCCGACCGCTTGCGAAACTACTTTCGGCGCGATAAAGTTGTTCTCGATTTGTTGGATGCCGTAATACAACAGCACCACCAGGCCACCAGTCAAGGGGGAAATAGAAAATCCGACCGCCGCCGCTGGCAACATGGCGATATACGGTCCGACCAGCGGGATAAATTCAGACAGACCGGCAATCAGGGCCAGCACCAGGGCGTATTTAACGTGGAGGAGAGTCAAACCGACCCCGGCCAACACCGCGATCACCGCCCCGACCGTGATCATGCCCCGCAACCACAGGCTTAAACGCCGTTCGACTCTCGCCCCTTCGACCAAAAAGGCCTGGCGAAAACCGACCGGTATAAAATGAGCGATCGTCCGGCGAAAACTCCCATGATCAACCACCAGTTCGTACACCAAAATCGCGCCGATCAGCGCCCATTGACTGCCAATTGTAACGGTCGTCACCACCCGCCAGGCGTTCGAAGTAGCGCCGTGGATTATGGTATTCGTTAAGTTCAGAATGGCCGTTGACACGGTGACTTCAAATGCTGTTCCGCCGGCGGACCGCTGGACGAGGTGAACCAACGTCACCGCCAACTGCTGGAGTTGCACCGCGACCACCGGAGTAAACGTCATGACCACCACGGCGCTAATCGCCAGCAGGATGGCGTAAAGGGTCAGAATTCCCGCCGGCCGGGGCACACCCCAATGTTCCAGTCGGTTGATCAGCGGGTGTAGGGCGGCGGCCAACACCACGCACAAGCCGAGCAACACCACCACATCCCGTAGCGCCCAGAGGGCCAACGCCCCGCCAAAAACCAAAAACCCGGCGATGATGGAATTCGTCGATATTTCCACCGGGCGGTGATCAGTCATGTTATTGACCTAGGTATGTTCGGCCGGCTCAAGACGGGTATCGGCGGCTTTTTTTTCCTCCAAAAAATCCTCTAAAAACGTAGTGACAATGATCACCGTCGGCACGGCCAAAATAACGCCAATCACGCCGGCCACCTTGGCACCGACTAGCAAGGCCACGATCACGATGACCGGATTAAGACCGGTCGCTTTCGACATCACCTTCGGCACAATAAAGTGATTTTCCAACTGCTGGATGGCGAGATAGAGGATCGTCACCCACAAGGCTAAGATCGGCTGTTGGGATAGCGCCACAATCACGGCCGGAATGGCGCCGATGAACGGGCCGATGGCCGGCAGGAGCTCGGTGATGCCGGCGATCAAGGCTAGCACTAAGGCGAACTTGACGTGGAGCAAGGTCAGGCCGAGGTAGGTGGCGCCGGCGATGATGGCGCCGAGCAGGAGCTGGCCGCGTAGCCAATGGCCGAGCCGTTCCTCAACGCGGCGGAAAAGTTGGGTTAAGTACGGCCGGAATTTGGCCGGCGCTAAGTCGACCGCCAACCGTTTCATCCCCTGCTCCTCCATAGTCAGGTAGAAAGTCAGGACGAAAATACTAATGAAGGTGAACACCCCGCCGAAAAATCCCACCACGCCGGAGAAGAATCCTTTGGTCACCTGGCCGACGGCCGAGTTGAGCGAATCTACGGCCTTTTGTAATCCGTCGAGGATGGCTTGATCCTTGACGCCCTGAATCAGCGAGAAACCGCGGGCGTATAGTTGCGGAAAAGCTTGAACGAATTGCGACAGTTGGTCGGCCAACAGCGGCACCAGGGCGATGATTACTAAACTGATAAAAGCAATCAAGCTGATGAAGATGATGGCGATGCCAACCCCGCGCGGCACCCCCCGCCGCTGTAAGGCGGTGATCCAGGGATCAATCGCCGCGGCCAGCACCAGGGCCACGAAAATAACAATCAACACGTCGCGAATCTGGTAAACAAAAGCCACGGCCAGTATGATAACCAATAGCTTCAGAAACGTATTGGTGGACAGAGTGATCGTTTTTTGTTCCATTGACTAAACTATACCACAAATGTTGATGACCGTCAATTTTTTTACCCGGCGGTTCAAACCACTAGCCCGATAGATGTCTAATGTCACAGCAGTGAATTAATAATCTCGATGGTGTGTGCTTCCACCCGCCGCCGATCTGGGTGGGTAAAATAACTCATCGTCGCCTGGCCGACTTGCTGTTGATCATAAGCCCGACGCATATACGGGGCAAAACCGCGCTGTTCCTGGTCGGGCGCGGATTTTAATTCAACCCGTTTAAACTTAGCTTCTTCAACTTTCACGTTTTCAAAAAACTGAATGAGTAACCGCCGTCTGGCCGCGCTTAGAATATCGCTACCCAGGAAAAAGGTTACGTCTTGATTTTCATACGAGCCAAATATATAAAGCCCGTTCGGCCGCGGCAGACCGCTATTCCAGACCGGTTTGCTTTGTTTCTTTTTCGAATACTTTATTTCAACGGGCATCGCAAAATGGCCGGTAAAAATTATAAAATCGGGGTAACTCTGGGACCCAAAAAGGGTTTTGACGAAGCGTTGGGGATACTTATTGAACTTAAAAAATACGGCGTCTTCATTTTTTGAAATGTTTTCTTTTAAGGCCTGGATATCGTCCTGGTCGATATCGCGTTTAAATATTCGGGTGTAATGTTCGAGCAGTTGATTTTGGATCTGATCCTCAAAGTGCGCGCCGGTTTCAGCTTTAAGGTAGTCTTTTTTTCTGACTTGTAATTCGCGTAGCAGTTCAAGCATATCGCCGCCGGTATTCATCAACGACGTCGGCTTTCCCAAAGCCAGGAATCGTTGTATTTCTTGTTTTTGCTAAGCGCTCAAAATCAATGCTCATCAACCGCTGCAGGATTTTTCGATTGGCGGCCTTGAACAGCGCCCATTGCTTGTAACGTTCCATCTTCCTGGCATCGCGTTCCCGCCGCCGATAATTTTCATAACCTTGCCGTGGCACTCCGAAATCAAAGGGATAGCGAAAAAACTTTTCGGCTTCTTTGGTGTTATTATACTGGTAGATTTTAAATTCAGGATGCTCGATGGGCGGAGCGGTTAGCAGGCGTAAATTTCGTAGTTTGGTCGGCCGTTTGGTCCAGACCTGAAAGACACAGTTG
>JBGPHQ010000049.1:0-7021 GCA_041484505.1 Patescibacteria group bacterium | reverse complement strand
GCCGAGTTGAAAACCCGCGTCGCCGAGTTTGAAAAAACGCACAAACTGCTGGAGGCTGAACGGATCGCCCAGCGCACTAATTTCGACCTGGAAATGCTTCTCGCCACCGGCGTCACCAGCGGCATCGAAAATTATTCTCGTTACTTTGACGGCCGCCAGGTCGGACAGCCGCCGTCCACCCTGCTCGACTACTTTCCTAAAGATTTTTTGCTTTTCATCGACGAATCACACATGACCGTCCCGCAAATCCGGGCCATGCAAGCCGGCGACCAATCACGGAAACAAACGCTGGTGGATTACGGTTTTCGTTTACCGTCGGCCCTGGATAACCGGCCGCTCAAGTTCGAGGAATTTCTGACCCGCATCGGCCAACGGGTCTTTGTGTCCGCCACGCCGGCGCCGTACGAACTGGGCGAATCAGCCCAAGTGGTGGAGCAACTCATTCGGCCGACTGGCCTGCTTGATCCGCGGATCGACATCCGCCCGACCAAGCATCAAATTGACGATGTGCTGAAAGAAATTAAATCTACCACCGGCCGCGGGCGGCGCGTGATCATCACCACTCTGACGAAACGGATGGCTGAGGATCTGACTGAATATTTACAGGAGCTAAAAATAAAAGTGCAGTATCTTCATTCCGACGTCGAGACCTTTGAACGGCTGGAAATTCTGCGCGATTTACGGCTGGGCGTGTACGACGTCGTCGTCGGCATTAACCTACTGCGCGAGGGACTCGATCTGCCGGAAGTGTCGCTGGTTATTATTCTCGACGCGGATAAGGAGGGGTTTTTGCGTTCGGAAACGGCTTTAATGCAAACCATGGGCCGCGCAGCGCGACACGTCGAAGGCCGGGTCATTATGTATGCCGACCGGATCACCGGCTCGATGCAACGGTCAATCGACGAAACCAAACGCCGCCGCGCAGTTCAAGAAAGCTACAATAAAAAACATGGCCTCACGCCGACCACTATCGAGAAAGCCGTCCGCGATAACCGCCTGGCCGGTAAAAAACGGGAGCTGGAAGACGTGCCGCGGGTTACGCCGGACGACATTCCGCCCGCCGAACTGCCGCAAGCAATTCGCCGTTTGACCAACGCCATGGACCTGGCGGCTAAGAACCTGGAGTTTGAAAAAGCGGCCGCCTTGCGTGATGAAATTACCTTACTAGAAAAATCTTTGCCGGCCGCCGCTCGTCGCCGCACGGGTTTAGCCTCGTCGGGCCGCGGTAAGAGCATCCGAAATAAACTAATTGGGCGACGTTAATTTGCCTCGCCACAAAAAAACGAACGACCGTGACGGTCGTTCGTTTTCCCCATGATTATTTCGGGGGTGGCGGGGGTGGCGTATTCGTATTGGTGGCGGGAGCGTTGGTGTTGATTGGCGGGGGCGTTGTGCCGCCGATATCACTGCCATCACCAGCCAGGTACTTCAGCTTGAGTTGGCCCCAGGTAATGCTCCGCACTTCGGCCGAAACTTTACTGACCGCGAACAAGGCGCCGATTGTGCCGAGCAGAGCCACGACGGTGATAATTTTTTTTGACGTACGAATCACCTCCTTTCATATTATTAAAGCATACTTCTTTCGAGAATGAGGCCGACGAAATCCATATCGTCAGGCCCCGAACTTGAAAGAACTACCGCTCCGCTATCCTTAGCGGAGCACGATCAACTTTTGAACTCTTTCAAACTGGCCAGTGCGAAGCCGCACGAAGTAAACGCCGCCTTGAATACGACGACTATCAAATCGCACAGTCGAACTGCCGGCTTGGCGCTCACCCGACGCCAGTTGCTCGACGAGCCGACCTTGCAGGTCATACACGTTGAGCTCGACCAGCGCCGCTTGGGGCAGAGTAAACCCAATGAGCGAACTCCCGTGCATCGGGTTCGGGCGCGGCCCAGCCAGTTCCACTCGTGACTGTAACATCTGGTTCTCCACGCCGACGTTGACGCGCATGAATGGCAACTTGACGCTCGGATCTCCGAAAAATACGTAACTGAGCGCCAAGTCTCGGAACTCCGGATGCGAGATTGCGAGATTGCGCACGGAGATCACCGCCGCATGTCCGGTTGACGGGGCACCGTAACCGTATAGCCGTGGCAGGAACTCCTTATCCATAAGTAAGTTCCCGTACTGCCAACTGCCTCGCGATAGGCCAAAGTACCCCGAACATCCGCGGTCCGGCCAATGCACGAGAAGCTGGGCGTTGAGAGGTTGTCCGAATTCGTCCTCCCAGGTCCGGTCGGCATCGCCCCCGCCACAATCTGAAACATAGACGAACGCTGGCCGGGTCGGATTAGATGCCAGATTCAGTGAGGCGTAACGCGTCTTATCGAGACACCCCGCGTCGTGATAACGCGAGTTGACCGTCGACTTGTATATTTGTAGTGCGTATCCGGAGTTGTACCAGGACGTGCACAACGCATCGCGACCACTGTTCGAGTACCAGTGTGTCGGTTCGTCCGTGTACCGACTAACTGTCACCGTCGACGGTAAGTACTGCACCAACGTGTCCGTAAACGCTTTGACTTCGGCGCCGGAGTTGCCGCCGGCGTCGAAAGCGTAGGTGAACACCGACACGTGGTTAACGCCCGGCGCGTTCGGGTTGATCTGGAAAGCGGCGATTTGCTTGCTGACGAAATTCGTCGCCTCCGTCCCGTTTGTGGCCGGGCCGCGTCCGATGGCTAGTCCCTGATCCGGCAGGCCGTCGCCGTCGAGATCGATATACCACCAATCCGACGCGATGACTTTTTGCCACCAGGGCATACTGACGCCCTGCTGGCCGGGAATGACCGTGTACTGGCCCATAGGGATGATGTTGTTTTGCGGCTGTGGTTGACTCCAGGCGGTCTGGACATACCCGCTGTCCCAAACGGCCGGATTGTTCCAGACTTGGAACCCCTGCACATCGTGATCGTCGTTGGCGCTACCGAGGAGCAGGAAATTCCTGACCCCAGCCATGACTTGGGTCGCAATGTTCGGCTTAATCCCGGCTGAACCACCAATGTTCTCGAGGATCACGACGATCGTCGGGATACCAATCGAGTTCTTGAAGTTCGCCAGGACTTGTCCCTGGGCCGCAAACGCCTGCGGGGCGTAGATGACATCAGTCACCGCCGATTGCATTCGCTGTGTCGCGAGTGCGTCTGTCGGTGTTATCGTATAGCGCACCGGCAATTGCTTCAGCTGTTCCGTCGCCGCCGCAGTGTTGCTGGCCGGCGGCAAGACCGGAACGATTTGATCTTCAAGCGTCGTGAACAGGTGGGTGAGTGTATCTCCGTCCGTCTCAACTTCGCGGAGACGGAAAGCGAAATCACTGCCACCCGGCATGAGCGCCTGATATTTCCGAGCCCCGGTCGCCATTACTTTCGCGACTGGGGTGTAGGGTCCGACCGGATCCGGCGCAGATTCGACCAGGTAGTAGGCCGTGTTGACTTCCGACGTCACAAACCACTGTGCCAGCGGTCCACTCGGATCGCGCATTACCACGAAACCAGACACTAGGGCCGCCGGGTTGTCGGCGATATTCGACATAATTCCGCCGACCACATAGTCATCCCCATTAGGCGAATGACCGCTGGTGCCGGAGAGACCCCCGTTCGTATTACCATCGAGACTGATCCCGGCCGGCCACGCGCTGGCCGCGCCCGAAAATGTTGACGTCGAATCAGAATTGATGCATATCCCGCCGGTCGAGCCTTTGAATAGCCCGGTCAACGAGAACACGAGGTGGTAGGCATCCTGCCAGTAGGCCCCGTAGGTGTACAGCGCCCCGGTGCCATCGACGATGTTATCGGCGATGGTCTGGGTGTCCATCGCGCAGTCGAAGGTGATCGTGTACATGCCGCGGGCCGTCAGTGTCGACGGCAAAGCGGGCGTAATGCTCACGACCGCCGGTGACAGCACGGTATTCAAGTTGCCTTGCGTCCGGACGGATGTCCCACCAATCGCGTTGTAAATCGCGCGGTTTGCCAGACCATTCCATCCAGCCAGATTCCCGTACGTCGTGTTTACTTCGGCCAACACGATGACGTTAGTGACAATGTAATCGTAACCGATAAAAGCCCGGGCTGACGGGAATCCGCCCCGTAGACTCCAACAATCACACGCCCGAACATCAACTACACTCGACGTGCTAACGAACCGGAGCGACAGGAAGGCCGTCGTGACCGAGATGCCGTGAACGGCGAATGTTCCTGGTAGATCCCCGAGCACGTCGGTCGGGACAAGTTCCGAAGTCATATACCCGCTACCGTAATAGCCAGCGAGCACCTGATCGCGTTGCGCTTGTCCTTGGGCCGTCCCGGTGAATGCTTCGATCAGGATGGTGCCCTGTTCTCCGTGCGTCACGATAAACCAGTGACCGTAGCCGACGCTGAGCATGTTTTCAAACGTCGGGATTGTTAGCCGTTGTGAGCTATTCGTGACGACTACTTTGTCGAATGAATAGCCTTCGCCGTGACCAACGACATACTCGAAGGTCGCGCCGATTTGCGTCAGGTCCCAGGCGACCGGTTCAAGCCGAATCGCCGAGGCCTCGCCGACTGTGCCGTTCTGCGCTGATGCGAGCCTGGGCCAAGCAAAAAGCAGAAGCACGACGGCCGGGAAAAAACGCCGTAGCCCTCGCATCTTACTCTCCCGCGCGCCGAATCAGCGTTTTGAGCGATTGCGGCCGACGGAAATTTTCCGTCACCCATGGGTTCTTCACCAATGTCGAGGATAGGGGGCGTCCAAAGCGACCCAACGAATCAAGCGCCGCTTCGAATCTCAGCGCATCTTTAACTGGGACCGTTGACTGGTAGTTGCCAACCAGGATTACCGTCGCCCCGCTTTCGAGCGTGGCCACGATTTCGTTCACGTCGTTCGCCGAGGTTTCGCCCGGCGCCGGATGTCGATTTCCTCTGGGTGGAAACGAGAAATAAGATCCCACCTGCCATCCCCGCCAGTAGCGAACGATGGTGTTACGCGAACTGGCGTGGACCGAGTCCACGACGTCGGGATAGTTCAGGTAGACCGCCACACTTGCGGCGATCGCTTCACTTTCTGTCTGTCCGGCGTCACGCGCGGCGTTGACTGCGATGTGAGCTAAACTATCCACTGTCACATGACTGGCCACCGATTGCGGATCGTCGAACTTCGGCATGATCCGGCGCGCCGCTTCCGTAATGACCGGTAGCCCGACCGGTTCCGGCAGATAGACCGGGATCCGATTCCTGCCCAGCCGGCGGAAACGTGAGTCATTGCCGACCCAGACGTATTCCGTCCCGTCGTCACCCACTTCAATGATGTAGGGTGGCATGAGTTTGTGCCCATTCCAGTAGAACGCGCCGTGCGTGGCCCGACCGGCTTCGCGGAAATGCCGGTCCTGTGCCTGCCCGCTCAGCGCAAACAATGCGCTCAGCAGTAGCGTCACCATTACGATTTTCTTTTTCATGGCCTACTCCTTCTCCGGTTTGGAGAATGGGGGTGGGTGATCGAGATCAACTGTTCCGTCATGATCAAGTGTCGGACAGAGTCGGCCGACGAACTGTTGGCAGACATGAAACCAATCCAGGCTTCGCCACCTCGATATATCTGGGTCCCCCGCCGGTAGCTTCCGCGAGGTCACGAGCGAGGTGTCGACAAACTGCGCTAGTAGTGACGGCGGGACCACGATCCCGTGAATGCTGAGGGTGTCTCTCACCATCACAAACTCGTGCGGCGGGCTGTAGGACTGACTTTGGTACACCAGCACGCCCTTGTTCGAAGACGCAATAATAAGTGAATCGCTACTTCGTTCTGCTAACGCCACGTTCGCCGTGGTGAGCGCGAACGTCAACCAGACAATCATTTTCGCTACCATGACTTCCTCCAATGAGTGATTACCGAGTCCGGCTTAACCGGGCGGTAATTAGTGGCCGGGCGGGTAACAATTGCTGAAAACAGAAAACTACTTAAACTTCTTTCGAGACTTATGAAGTTGTCAACGTGCGTTGAACAACCGTCATTTTTGTTCGTCCGGTCGGCGTTTATTACTGTTTCCCCAACCCTACTCTCCCATCTTCTAACCGTCAACCAGGTATTTCACCTAACAGAAAAACCCCTTTGTTTCAACATAAAACAGGCTTTTTGCAAGCCCAGCATTTTACAGTTGTAGTGTAAAGTCAAAACACAAAGAAAAGCAGGCTGGGGGAGCCTGCTAAAGGACAGGTGCTGGTAACTTTGACTACGGCTGACTATGAGATGGAGGTATGTTCTCTCATAGCCATCACCATGGTCACGGTTCAGCCGATGGCTCGAGTACGAGCTATGGTGCATTGTGAGCCGTCGGTTGGGACCAGTTATTGGCCTCGCAGGGAGCGCCTTGCCCAGGACCCCCTCCCAATAACATCCAACCAGCACCAAAAAACTATAGTTAGAGTCTAGTCCTAAGTGTGGCGCTTGTCAAAACCTCGCGGCAGTGATACACTCCGCCTGTTCGTTTTTATTTAATCTATCTCATGCCCACCACTACCGCCGCCGCTAAGGCCTATCGTCAAAATATTAAGGCTCGCGCCAGAAACACCGGCGTTAAGAATAAGCTGAAAAAATTTCAGGTCCGTTTGCGCAAAGCCCTGACCGCTAAAAACAAAGCCGAGGCCACCCTGGTCGTCAAAGAATATTCGCGCGCGCTGGATAAAGCCGCCCAAAAAAAAGTCATCAGTCGCAATACCGCCGGCCGGAAGAAGTCCCGCTTAGCGGCCGCTTTGCGCCGAGCTTAACGGCCGACCAACATCGCGTCCAATAACGTTTCCGCGTCAAGCGGCGACGTTTTTAGATCGTGATCAATGGTTAGCAAGCGATGGTGCAGAAGGACCAGCTCGGTCGCTTGGAACAAGGCCGACTGAGCCACGGCTTTTTGGGCCACGAACGGGTGCAGGCCGAGTTGAGCCGCGATAGCCGACGGCGCGGTGCCGCCAGCCCGCGCCTGCTTGACGCGGTACAGGTTTCCCATTCCGTAGTAGACGACGGCGAACCATTGACGATCGTCATTGGACGAGGGCG
>JBGPHQ010000048.1:0-7184 GCA_041484505.1 Patescibacteria group bacterium | reverse complement strand
TTAATATGAAGAGTTTTGGTAAAAATTCCATCCGTCGCAAAAACAATAGGTGCTTTAATTTTTTGAGCGTAATCTAATCCTTGTTTTAATGCTTCGTGAATATTTTCCCTAGGCTTTTTTGCCTCAATAACTATTATGGGTTCATCAGAATTTGATTTATACAAAACATAATCAGGACGTAAGCCACTTAATGCTTTCTTTTGTTCGGTTGTTTTTGGTTGTTGTTTGAAAACATTCCTTTTTACACTTTTTGGATCGCTTGTCCATCCTAAATTTGCTAACGTACGGTCTATTAAAGTTTCCGTGTCTATTTCTAAAGGATTACTATACAGATTTTTTTTACTCATATATATAGTCTATATGGATAAAGAAATTTTACAAGGGTGCTTTTATATCAAAAGTACCCTTTAAAAATCACTCGTGTAAAAACTTATCAACATCTGTCCCGTTGAGGATGGCTTTAGTTATATCGCTAGGGGGTAGGTGTGCATAAGTAATACCTTTAATTAGATGTGTCTCAGATCCACCCCCACCGCCTCAGCCACTGTTTTAAACCCGTCGCGTTGCAACAGGCGCACCAATCCCCGCTTAATCTCACTCAGCACCGTCGGGCCGCGATAAACCATGCCGGTGATGAGCGACACTAGCGACGCGCCGAGACGGATTTTTTTGTACGCGTCTTCAGCGGTGAACACGCCGCCGACGCCAATCAGTGGCATTCGCCCGCCGGTTTGCCGGTAGACATAGGCCAACACTTCATTAGACCTGGCCTCTACGACCTTGCCGCTAATGCCGCCCTGGGGCGGGACATTTGGATCGATGATGCCCGGCATGTCGCGTCGTTTACTTAAGTTAGTGCAGATGAAGCCGGTAACGTGGTGCTTAGCGCTGACTTTAATCAGGCCGTCTAGTTCGGCGTTTGAGGCGTCGGCCGGAAGTTTAATGAACACCGGTTGATTGGACTGTAACGGATCAAGCGCGGTCAGAAGTTGATCGAACTGGCCGGCGCCCAAAAACGGTTCGCCGCCGGTCGTATTAGGACAACTTATATTTACGACTCGCATCGCCCCTAGGGCGCGCAGGTTGGTCGCGGCCAGAACGTAGTCAGCAATCCCAGCTGGCAGGGTGTCAAAGTGTGGATGGTTGGACTTGGCGATACTAATCGCCACGGGTATGGCGAAATGTTTACCCCGCAAACGCTGAGCCGCGGCCGCACTGCCGGAGCTATTGAGCCCATAATGCACCACCAGGGCCCGCGACTTCGGCAGACGCCACAGACGCGGTTTCGGGTTGCCGGCCGATGGACTGCCGGTGATCGAGCCGATTTCCGCGAATCCGAAGCCGACACTTGGCAAGATATCGAGCAGGCGGCCCTCCTTATCAAAACCGGCCGATAATCCAAGCGGGTTGCGGAATTTTATGCCGGCCACTTCGGTCGCCAGCGCCTCGTGTTCATATGCAAACATCATCCGCGTCAGACCGCGTGTTAGTGCGGACCGTCCGAGTGCAACGCCAAAACTGCTGATCCGATCATGCACCGTTTCCGCGTCCTGCCTAAAGGCGAGTGGTTTGACTAGACCGCGGTAACCGAAACCGAGCACCGCGTCGCGCGCCGCTATCATGCCCTCGCCAACAGACATAGACTACTCCTTTTTGACCAGTACCTTGACCGGTTTCCGCGGCGCGTCGGAGCTGTGGAGCACTTCTTCGACGTTCTTGGTCAGGTCGTGCGGGTCCAGATTAGCTTTAACCAAATACCGATCGGCGCCGAGTTCTTTGGCCACGCGCAAGTGCTCGTCGGAATCGAGGTTCGAGAGAACGATCACGCGCACCGATTGCAATGACGGCGTGCCTTTAACCAGGCGCAGGATTTGAAAACCGGTTGGCTCATGAAGACTGAAGTCTTTCATGTCGGCGCCGGGCGTGCGCGGAATCAGCAGGTCGAGCAAAATCAAGTGCGGTCGTTCGCTGACCACCTTAAACTGAGCCGTTTCGGCGTCGAGGGCGCTGTGGACTTCATACGCCGCTTGACTCAAAACCGTGGTATACAACGAGACTAATAATGGTTCATCTTCGACCAGCAGGATGCGGGTGGACATAGGACAATTATATACCTTTATCGTTAAACATCAAATCCACCGCGTTCACGTCGACGCGTTCAACGCGTCTCGTTCACCGCCCCTCCCTTTGAAAGGGATGGGCGGATTCGTCGCAACGAATCGGGGTGGAATACGTTACTTTAAACAGACCACATTTTACTAATAACTGCAGTAAGAGACTCAACCACCTCATCTAAATGCCATTGCATCTCCGCGTTGGTCACCCGAACGACGCGTATATTCCGCTGATTTTAAAATCTGTCCGCTGTTTGTCGCAGTCTACTCCTTCAGGAGTATAGTGCTGTCCGCCATCAACCTCGATCGCAAAACGAAGCGACGGATAGTAAAAATCAACAATATAATTACCGACACTGTACTGCCGCCGGAATTTCAAACCGCACAGCATTCATTTGCCTAGCATAAACCACAACCGACGTTCAGCTTCCGTCGGATAGTTTCGCAGTTGTCGGCGTCGATGGTGGATTTCTGGTGTAGGCGAAAAAATAGCTTGCGCACTTTGTGCCAAGCCTTATGTTCAGGCTAAATAAACCCCATCAATTCGTCAAGTGTATGTATCTTTTCGTCGCCATTATGTAGTCATTCAGAAATGGCATAAATGAGGTCTTCTTTTCCCACCGACGTTGAATATATTTCCGTAACTTAGTATGTGCCGGATATCCCACATCAAGACCGAGGTGGAACTTCCGAAACTGCTGCTCATTGAGCAAAACGGTCATGGCCTCCTTCAAGTCTTGAAACTGTTTTTCGGTCAAGCCTTGGTCAAGGCAGTACCGGAAATAGAAATGAATAAACTGTAAATGAAGAATTTCATGAGCAATGGTGTTGACTTGCTTGGCCATGTTGCGTTTGGCCGACACCACGGAAACAACTTTTCAAACACCCAATGTTTATCAAGAAATTGCAAAATTTCCTAGTGAATATCAGGTCGTCCCGGTCATCGCCCGCCGTACTCACAAATTCCTCGACTCGCATCCGCTTAGTAACAATCGATGGGTTCGATAGATCGGGAATTTGTACATCAACTGCCGTTACTTTCGTCCCGCGTTCAACAAACAGCTGGGCAAAATTACCTTCCCCAGCGCCAAGGTCGAGGACGTGGTGGCCGGGTTCGATATGATCAAAAAATGTATTTGTAAAAGCTTGAGTGCTCACAGCGATAGTTTATGGTTATTTACTGAATTTTACAGCAAAAAGTATTGAGAAATTTTCCGAGAAACTTGCGGTGGAGATAATGAAGTCGTATCAATTATCAGATTTTTACCTACCGGAATAGTTTTAAGAACATTAAATTTATTCATCATATCCTGTAGATTTTTTACGTGCCGGATTTTAGTAAATTCTTTCCGCGCGTGATACTTTATTCGATGTTCGAGCTCGCGCTGAGAGCATTCCAGTTTTACAAAGCAGACCTTAACGCGTCGGCGTTTCATTCTCCGCAACAGTTCGCGCATTTCACCTGCATCAGCTTCTGCCCCATAGACAAGAGTCGTTATAACTCCTTTAACCCCATGTTTGGCCGCCATCTCCAACAATTCGAGCCGGTACTTTTTTACCAATTCGTTATACGGCTCGCTACCCCAATCAAATAACGAACATAAAAGTTCAATGGTCAAGTGATTGTGAAAAACTTTATATGCGGTTTTCTTAGCTAATACACGGGCGATAGTTAATTTCCCGACGCCGGGCGGGCCGTAGAGGACGATGAGTTTCATATGGGGAGTATAACATAATAAATAAAACGGGCAGATACACAACTGTGTACCTGCCCGGATGATGGGGGGACGGCGGGACTTGAACCCGTAACCTTCGGAACCACAGTCCGACGCTCTACCAGTTGAGCTACGTCCCCGGTTTTGGAAAAGGACTACGACCCGTCCAGGATGATTCTGACCGTGCTGATCAGATCCGCTCGTGGAACGAGTTGCTGTTTGCGTTGGCGCATATCCTTGACGGTCACTGTGCCATCACGCAGTTCGTTAGAACCCACGATGATGACCACCGGAATTTCCTGTTTGACGGCGTAGTTAACCTGTTCCTTGAACGACTTACTGCCCATCCAGAGCTGTGTGCGGATTCCAGCATCACGGAGTTCGCCGGTCATGGTTAGGTATTCCCCAATACCTGATTCGTCCATGACCGTCACCAGCACCTGCGTCAGCGTCGGTGTGAACTTTACCTTGTCGAGCTGCTTGAGAGCCGCGAACAGCCGATCGACACCGATCGACGCTCCGGTGGCCGGGTAATTCCCGTCCAGGAAGCGGTTGACCAGATCGTCGTAGCGACCGCCACTGAAGACGCTACCGATACTCGGCAGGTCTGTTAGGAAGGCCTCGAAGACCGGACCGGTGTAGTAGCTCAAACCGCGAGCCACCGACAGGTCGAGCTGCCAGTTCTGCTCGGGCACACCCATCGAACGCAAAGCGCGAACGATAGCCATTATTTCATGCAGACCAGCTTCGGCCAGGGCCACTCCCTTGAACATCGTCCCGGCCGCGGCCAACAGTTCGTCGGTCGTTCCAGCCAGGTCGATGAATCCGCCGATCTTGGCAACGGCGGCGGCACTCAGTCCGAGACCGTATTCGGCCTCGACCTGTTCGGCGCCTTCCTCTTCGGCCACCGGGGCGTCAGCCTTTGGCGGTTTGGTCAGTTCGCGTAGCGCCGCGTCGCGGCCGATCTTGGGCAGCTTATCGATGATGCGTAGCACGTCGCTGGCCTGCGAAGCGTCGAATCCGGCGTACTCCGGTAGACCGTTGAGGATCCGCCGACTGTTGAAGCGAACGGAGAACCTCTCGCCAACTAGTTCCTGCATGGTCGCGACCATCAAGGCTACGATCTCGGCGTCCGCCAAGGGACTGTCGGAACCAACGGTGTCGGCATCGAACTGCATGAACTCGCGGAAACGACCAGCTTGGGGCTTCTCCCCGCGCCAAACGTTGCCGACTTGGTAACGCTTGAACGGCTTGACCAGATCTGGGTTAGCGGCCATGAACCGAGCCAACGGCACGGTCAGGTCGAAACGCATGGCCATGGCCAGCTCCGGGTCGGTGTTGATTCGCGCGTTGCCGATCTGGGTGTTGAAGATGTTCATCCGGAAACCCTCGTCGCCTCCGGTTAGCACGATCTTCCGTTCGACGCCCGGCGTCTCCAGGGGGTCGAAACCAAACCGTTCGAAGACTCGACGAATTGTCGTCAGCATGGCATTGCGGGCCACCATCTCGGATGGCGGGTAGTCCCGGAATCCACCTGGTAGTGTGGGCTTGATCTTGTCAGACATGGGTAATACTCCTTTGGTGGATTGCGGGTTTGCAGCCGCTATAGAACACGAGCGAAGGGGCTTGTGTGAACACAAGATATCCCTTTTTCCATCATACTGTCAAAGGGCGATGCCGCGACCTTACACAACTATAGCCGCTTTGTCAAGCCCTAAAAAGAAAAATAGGGAGACACACTGTGTGCCTCCCTGTGCTATTTTTTTGGTCATCTTCGCTACCGAAGCGGCATGGTCAGAAAGATCCGTTCGTTGCTGGCAGTTGCGAAGCCATCCTTGAACTGAACCAGGTCTTCAACTACCGTAGCGCCGAGACGTTCATACAGGCGTTTGGAGTGGCTACCTTCACGCGCGGTACGCATGATGACATGAGTAAACCCAAACTTCGAGTTTATCCTTGCCTCATCCATTCGCAATGTGACAAGCCACGAACCGAGTCCTTGATGACGGAACCTTGATCGCACCCCCAGTTCAGCCATGTACAGGTGCTGACTGAGTGGCACATCAAGGAAGTGCTGATGTTCCAGTAGAAACTCGCTCGCTTCGCAGAGATCTGCTGGATCGCTCCCGCCGAATCCAACGATCTCTGACGAGGGCATTTCGCCGGTTAGAAGTAATACCAGAACACCGTGCTCGGCAAACCGTCGAAAGGACGGTTTGATATACGACTCTTCCTGCCCACTGTAGTCTTCGTTGTACGGCGGCTCAGCGAAGATCTCTTTATAGGAGCCGACGACATCACCGAGATAGGGCTCAACCTCGGTCTCCGACTCGACTACGTGAAGCCACAGCGGATGAAGCAAACCTCTGGTACCGTCTTTTACGGTACCAACACACTGCTTTCGCATAATTCACCTCGTACGCACGAGGCCACAGCGTTCTATCGCCGTTGGACGCTCGAGGTAAGTGAGAGGGTGTTGCCGTCGGTGCACTCAGCGAGGATCGCTTGCCCCGTCGGTTGGATGATGTTCAACGATGGGGCACGGAACGTGATGAGGGTTGCCAGTGTACCCGATCCACATGAGGTCTCGTAGAAAAACGAGTTGATGTCGCGAACCCAGACTACCGGGTGGATCGTCACGTCCTGGCCGAGGACGTCTTGCCAGATGACACCAACAGCGGCTTTGTCGCGCAGATTGAGGGCATCGGTGACTTTGATGTGTGCCCCCTCGTAGTAGGCCTTGTCGTCACGGAACTTTACGGTTGGGGGAAGTACGACATGCACAATGCCGCCGAGATCTACGTACATCGCCTCGACGTCGAGCACGCTAACCTGCTGCGTGGTGAACGGGTAGTGCGGGAAGACGCAGCGAACCGTATCGCCATCGACGGAGTACTCGACTGTTCCCGAGAATCCAGAAATGGTGAAAGTCCCCGTCTTTTTGCCAGTTTTCTCGGCAAGCAGGAAAGCCGCGACGCGTGCCGCGTTGCCACAGAACTCACCACCACTCATCTGGAAGTGCGTGGTGCCTTCGAGGAACCCGAACTGCTCAATGCTGGAATCGCCAGCCATAACGCGTTTCGCTGTGCTGGCGTATTCCGAACGATGTGACTCATCGTCGTAACAAATGACCCCAGTCGGGTTTCCACCCGCCGCGAGTACCACTTGAAGCTGATCGGAGTTCATTCCGTGCTCTCTTTCTGCCGTCGTTGACGGCACGTTGATTTCCATAGTGATGTCAAAGTACAGCAGTTTTGAATTTGCTGTCAACCTATGTAAAGATCGGGTATTTGTCAAGCGCCGTCGCCCTTTTGCCCCGTCGATCACTTGTCGAACAGCCAAGAATCATGTAAGG
>JBGPHQ010000047.1:0-7369 GCA_041484505.1 Patescibacteria group bacterium | reverse complement strand
CCGATTCCGGCTTGGATGCGATGGTGGCCGGCCTAGATTTTTTGAGCAGTCAGGATAAACCATTGTCTGAGCTAGTGAAAGAAATAGATGTTTATGCCCACGACGCGGAAGTAAACTCGAAAGTCGATGATGTCAAAGCGACGCTGGCCAGAATAAAAGCGGTCTATGGTGACCACCTGCGCGATGAGATTGACGGTCTGACTGTCGAATACCCAGGCTGGTGGTTCAACCTCCGCCCGTCGAATACCGAGCCGCTTCTCCGGCTGACCGTTGAGGCGAAAACGAAAGAGGAAATGTTGCGACATCGAGCCGAACTATTGAAACTCATTCGCGGAGAATAACACGCATGGTCGGTTTCTTCGATTCCGGCGTCGGTGGGCTCAGTATTTTGCGTGAAGTTCAAAAGTTACTTCCGGCTGAAGACACAGTCTACTTTGGAGATACGGCGCATGTGCCGTACGGGTCGCGCTCGGCTGATGAGATCATTACTCTTTCGTTACAGGCGGCCGAGTTTCTCATCAAACAAAAGTCGAAATTGATAGTGGTGGCTTGTAACACCGCTACCTCAGCGGCGATTCAAGAACTTCGTAAACGGCACGCGACCCTGCCGATCGTCGGCGTTGTGCCGGTGATGAAAACTTTAGCCCAGCATTCGCGGGTCAAGCGGGTGGCGGTTTGCGCCACCGCGGCGACGTTATCGTCAAACCTCTACCGCCGACTAAAAAAAGAATTTGCGGCCGGGCTGGAGGCGCTGGAACTGGCCCGGCCGGAGTGGGTGGAATTCGTTGAAGCCGGGGACATGAAGGTCCCTAAGTTACTTGAGTCAGTGGTCTCCACCGCGAACACCATTCGAGATTTTGGCGCGGATAGTGTGGCGTTTGGGTGCACGCATTTCGCCTACCTGCGATCGTTGATGGAACAGGCGTTACCCGGAGTAACACTCTACGATTCTGGATCAGCCGTCGCGCGACAGGTCGCCCGTGTCTTAGCGGCCAATCAAATATTGGCGGTCACTGATCAACCCGGGTCAGAAACATTTTTTGTCTCTGGCAACCCGACATCATTTTCAACGGTCGCTAGTCGTTTGCTCGAGCGGAAGGTGATCGCGAAAAAAGTAGTAAAATAATTGACGAGGCGGTGTTTTTGTGGTACATTGTAGCTGACTTAACGCTGACCAACAAAAATATGCATATCAAATCGCTCATCTTAACGTTCGCTGTTGCGGCGTGGTTTGTGTGGCCGGCCGTTACTCACGCCGCCCCGAATACCGTGGTTGGTGCTTTTGATACGGCCGGTTCAGCAAATGATGTGATTGTCGTCGGTTCGTATGCGTATGTCGCAGATGCAGGGACCGGTATTTTGGTGCTAAACATTTCCAATCCCGCCGCGCCGACTCTGGCTGGCAGTTACTCGACCGGCGTGACCGACGTTTCGCAAATTGATATCGACGATACCCGCCTGTATGTGGCCGGTGGCACCAAACTTACCATCTTGGATATTGCTAACCCCGTTGTTCCGCAGTTATTAGGGACCTATACCGATGCGGGTGGAATGTCCATCGGCAATGTAGCCAGCGCCGGGAACTACGCTTACATTACTGGCCGACTACCTAGTAACCAGCCCACCTTGGAAGTGCTCGACGTCTCGAATCCGGCCGCGCCGCCGTTAGTTGGGTCGCTGGCGGTCAGTAATAATGCGGATCTGACCGTTTCGGGAAATTATGTTTATGTCGTAGGTGGGCAGACGGTGGACATCGTCAACGTCTATTCGACCTTGAACCCGACGTTGACCTTAGCCGGCACATACACCAGTCCTACAACTTCGACGAACTACCTCGGTGTCCAGGTGTTTGGTTCAAACGCTTATCTCAATGATACGATTACCGGCCTGACCCTCGTCTCGGTGGCGAATCCAAGCGCGCCGACGCTGACCGCCAACTTTCCCGGGCAGTACGGTAGCGGGTTAGCCATCTCGAACGGCTACGTTTTTCTCGGCGGGTATTTTACCGGCGGACTGATAGTTTATGACATTGCTTCGACTGGCACGCCGGTCTATGTGACTAGCATTAGCGGATCTGGTAATGCCTATGGAGTAACGGTGGCAAATGATACGGCCTATGTCGCGGCGGGAACGTCGGGCGTAGAGCTGATCGATGTTTCGAAACCGGATACCATCGCCCCGATAGTCACCCCGGCCGGCGATCCGGCCCCGGTCATCATGCCGGGCGGCACATATACCGATCCGGGCGTGACCGTCACCGATAATGTCGGCGGCACCGGAACGACGGTGACCGGGAAAGTAAATACCGGCACTGTCGGCAAGTATATCCTAACTTACACGGTCACCGATCGGGCCGGTAACGTGACGACGGTGAAACGGACGGTGATTGTCGGACCGGCGGTTGAAAAACTTATACTAAAGAACAATACCTATGCCCTGAAAGTCGGAACGAAGAGCATGTTGCTCAAGCCGTTCGGAACTTACCGCGGCGCGGCCTTTGGTCGCCGATTAATTGTCGACAAAAAAACCAATCCGTTCTATGTTTTTGTGTCTTATGGCGCGATGGCCAAACCCGAATTTGTGATGTATAACGCGAGCGGCAAGTTAGTGACGCGGCAAAATCTAGCTCCCATCAGCGCCAAGGGCCTACAGACGGAAATCACTTCTAACCCGGTGACGCTGTCCGTATTCTTCGCCATCGCCCCGAAAGCGCCCGGCCTGACCGCCACCATTTTTAACGTCAGTAAAAGCGGATTCAAGTCGCTTAAAACTGTGACGGCGGCTAAAGGGGCGGGCACATTGGTGATGAAATGGCTGAGAGGGTATACGGATGAATATATACTCGCCACCTTAGTCAAAGGCAAAACAGTTAAGCCCCTCGTCTGGCGCTACAACGGTTCGAAAAAAAGCTTTGTCCGCGACACCAAGTTTGACACGACGAAACTGGTCTGGACGAAGACGACGGTCAAATTAAAATAAATTATCGCAACCCCATTTTCCGCTGAACTTCCAGCAGGGTTTTTTCCGCGATCGCGCTAGCTTTCTTCGCGCCCGTGTTGATGACGTCGTCGATGTAATCGTGGTCTTTAACCAACTTGGCCCGGCGCTCGCGGAACGGCGCGAAGTGATCGGCGATAACTTTAGCTAAGGCCGGTTTGAATTCGGAAAATTTAAGTTCGCCAACCTCAGCCTGGGTTTCCCAGCTGGTGACGTCTTCGTTTGAACCGAGCGCGAGGAGAATCGTGAATAAATTGCGGACGCCGTGGAACTGTTTTTGTAAATTCGCGTCGCCCTTCCACTCTCGTGCCACGGCTTTAGCTTCCGCCCGCGCGGCCTTGAACGCTTCGCGGATGACGCGCGGCTCGGAGCTGGAGACGGCTTTCCTGACTTTGGCTTCAATTTCTTCGGGCGGGTCAATCAGCAGAATTCCGCCGCCCTCAGACTTGCTCATTTTTTGCTCGGGATGAACCAGGTCCATGATGCGCTTACCGCCAGTATGCAATGATTTCGGTTCCGGGAATGTCTGACCGAACAAACGATTGAATTTTTTGGCTAGATCCCGGGCGATCTCGACATGCTGGTCTTGGTCATCGCCGACCGGAACGGAGTCGGGTTTGTAAGACAATATGTCGGCCGCCATCAGGATGGGGTAGTTTAGGATCCCAGCGTTTTGATAATCTGCGTGTTGCTCCGATTTTTCCTTAAACTGCACCATCCGCTGTAACTCGCCGACCGGGGTAATAGTGCCGAGTAGCCAGGCTAATTGGCTGTGGGCGGGAACATGTGACTGCACAAAAATCGTGGCTTGAGCCGGATTGAGTCCGGCGGCCAGATAGTCAATGACCGTATCGCGGACGAGGCGGGGGAGTTGTGGCGGGTCGTAGGGCGTAGTGATAGCGTGCAAATCTGCCACCATAAAGAAAACCTCGTTCTTTTTTTGCAAGGCGATCCATTGTTGAATCGCGCCGAGGTAGTTACCGAGATGGAGGCCACCCGAAGGGCGGATGCCGGAGAGGATGCGGGACATGGGCGCAGTGTATCAGGGAAAGTAGCCGGAATCAAGTGGTCACACCACAGGCGGCTAATTTTGTCATCTCGAGCGAAGTCACAACGTAGTGAAAGATTTGCGTGGTGCAAACCGCACTAAAGACAAACACACTTTCTCGCCAGCTGGCTCGAAATGACAAGAAAAATATTAAATAAGTGTGACTCCAATTTAGGTTAACGTCACCGGTGCTACGGACTGGAAAGTCCGCAGCTTTGCGTTTACGGTTTCCCCGTCCTGCATCGGGCGGGGGTTAGGGGGGTGGGGAATTACGCCTCAATGATGACCGGGACGACCATCGGTTGGCGGTGGGTTTTGTGGAAAACGAATTTTTCGAGGTCGCGGCGGATTTTGTCGCGCAGGTCTTTGTCCTGCGGCTTCATCCGCGGTTCTTTATCGACCAGGGCTTTCTTGACGACGGCGACCATGCCGCTGATGAATCGGCCCTGCTCTTTCATGTGCGTCAGACCGCGCGAGATGACGTCGATTTTGCCCGGTTTGCCGGTCCGGCCACTAATTTGGGCGACCACGACGATCATGCCGTCGCTAGCCAACTGTTTGCGGTCGCGCAGGACAAGAGCGTTGACGTCGCCTACGCCGAGGCCATCGACGAAGACATATTCGATCGGGATGCGGTGGTTGGTGACGTAGCCTTGACCCTGGTTGAATTCAACGACCTGGCCGTTGTCGGCGATAAGAATCCGGTCCGCCGGAATGCCGGCCTTGATCGCGTTCTTGGCGTTCTCGCGAAGGAATGAATGGTTGCCCTCAATCGGCATGACATACTTCGGGTTGACCAGCTTCATGAAGCGGATTAAATCTTCCGCTTTGGCATGTCCGCCGGCGTGGATGTCCAACATCTTATAGTCGATAATATCGGCGCCTTCGCGGTATAAGCCGTCTTTTAGGCGCTGCACGGCGCGGTCATTACCCGGCACGACCGAAGAAGAGAACACGACCAGGTCACCCGGTTCAATGTGGAGGTACTTGTGTTCGCGGTTAGCGATGCGCATCAGCACGGCGTTGTCTTCGCCCTGCGCGCCGGTGCAAATAATGAGGACCTGACTACTGGGAAGTTTCTGCGATTCTTCGTAGGAAATGATAGTGTGCGGTTTGATGCGGATGTAGCCCAGTTCGCGGCCAATCTCGACGTTCGTTTTCATGGAGAACCCTTCAATCAGAACTTTACGATTGAAGCGCTCGGCCATGGTCAGGATTTGTTGAATCCGCGACAAGAGGGAGGCGAACGTGCCGAAGATCATCCGGCCTTTCGTTTGGGCGAACATCTGTTGGATGTTCTTTTCAATTTCTTCCTCGGACAACTGGTGACCGGTGGCGGAAGCGTTGGTCGAGTCGCACATCAAGCACAGAATATGGCGGTGACCCAGCTCGATAATTTTCTCCATGTCGGTGCGGTTGGAGGCATGGGCGTGCTCGTCAATCTTGAAGTCGCCGGTATGGACAACGGTGCCGCCTGGCGTTTCGACAATCACGCCGACGCTGGCCGGAATGTTGTGCGACACGCCAAAGAATTCTAGGCGGAATGAACCGAGTTTAACGCGATCGCGACTCTTGATGTTATGCAACGGCAGTTTTACGCCCGGCGCGACATCCTCCATCTTTTTGGCGATCATGGCGTTAGTCAGGTCGGTCGAGTAGATCGGCGGATTGCCGAGTTGGGCCATGACGTGCGGGATCGCGCCGATATGGTCGTAGTGACCATGGGTAATGACCACGCCGCGGATCCATTTTTCTTTCCCCCGCAGGTATGACAAATCGGGGATAATATAATCCACCCCCGGCATGTCATCTTCCGGGAATTGCAACCCGAGGTCGATGATCAGGATTTCCTGACCGTATTGGACGACCATGCAGTTGCGGCCGACTTCTTCGTTGCCGCCGAGCGGGATAAGTTTGAGCGTTTGATTTTGACCGGAGAGCGGACGCTCGTCGGCTTTCGGTTTGGGTTGTGGTCGACGGGTATAATTTGGTCCGTCCGGCCGACGCATACGCGCCTTGGGTCTTTTTGCCATATCTATTTTGTGATGCCGAGATCCTGCGCGTGGCTCAGGACGGCTGACGTCGATTTCTGGTTCACCTCAGGCGACTATTGCTGGTCGAGCGGAAAACCGTAATGAATAATACGTTTCACCTGTTTCTGGGCAAAAGCCAGAAGCGGCGATATTGAGGGGTGCGGAGGGCAACGAACCAATCGGTTCAGATGCATTCACGCGCAATGGTCAGGTTATAGGACTGGCCGCTGGGCGCGATCGGTTGTGTGGAGGGCGCAGACAGGATAGCGTGGATTGGTTTTTTTGTCAATGGCATGATGCAGTATACGAACAGATTCGGAATACGTAGGTAGAGTCTATTCGACTTCACCTTCCTGTGGTGAGCCGCGTCGAACCATGGCGGCAAATTCTTTTGTAAAGGTTTATTATTGTTTTGACCAAGTTTCTTCAAAAAGCTTTTGATACCGCTGAACCACTTCTTTGCTTTTTACCTCATAAGCGGCTGGGGCATTTCCCCAAAGCAGATTGACGATCCTATCCTTAAGCACAATTACTCCGGTAGGTATCTCAACGTCTGTGCTTTTAATCTGAATGTTTTGATTTCCTTTATACGTTAATTTGATTACCGGAAGTATATCCTTCCTACAAATTGCTCGGTCTTGGATAGATTTTTCAGCGAGATGAGCATGAGCATTTGCTAGAATCTTACGAATCTCTGGTTCCATGTACTCGTCGTGAAAAGCGAATGCCCAGTAGTAATCTTTTTTACCCAAAGAAGAAATAATAATATCAAACAACCTTCTAAACTCTTCCGTGCCCTGATAAATGACCTCCGCTTCTTTGTAATAAAAAGGGCACTTTTCACCTTTTATGAATACCGGGTAGTATTTTGTACTACTTAGCAACTCGCTTTCGTAGTGAACAGAAATCTCACCATTATTATTAAGTACACCCACGCCCATCCAGGGCAATAAGTACGTTTTTCTCTTTACGAGGAAAATGCCGATTTGGCCTTCTTTTGGATGCACTGTAAGACGAACTCCATGCGGTACTTTCGTTTCAAAAAAATTGATTTTTTCTAAGGCATGCTGGACCACCATGTATTCAAAAGCGCATTTCTCGGCCCTTTCGTTCACTTCTCGCTTCAGACTTAACTCCTGTTTAGACAAGTCCCATTCGTCAGAAAAACTAATTTTAAAGAGCTCTTCGTAAGCAATACTAGAAAGGTTCACGTTAGCTTTAGCGGAAGTGATAATTCGTTGAACTTTTTCATTAGTAGCTTTCTCTTTCTTCCATAAGTTTTCCATTTCCT
>JBGPHQ010000046.1:0-7396 GCA_041484505.1 Patescibacteria group bacterium | reverse complement strand
CGCCGCGGCCAAATACCGAAAGCGTGACCCCGACGATTACTCCCGACCAAAACGAATAGACTGTGGACACCTCGACTCCTACTTACCCCGCCCAGGAATATCCGCCGGTGCAACCGGTGGCGGAGATGTCGCCGGTTAATTTAATGAGCGGTCCGGTCTTTGAGCGTTTTTCGATTGGCGAAGCGCTCCATAATCAATTCCTGGAAATCGAGCGGGGTGAGTGGATCGAATCCTCAAACACGCCGGAATTTTGGCGGCAAGAATACCCGTCCGACCATCAAGCTTACCAGCAGTACATGCGCGAAGTTCTAGCTAATTTGAAAGAAAGCTCGGCCATTCAAGAACTTCGGCAGGCATCTGAATCCGACGGAGAAATTTCCGATCAGCTCTGCGATCGGGTTGAACTGGCGCTACAGCGGGCAGAGGAGTCAGCCATTAAGGCTTTAACAAACGTGCTCAAGCCCGCCCAACTTCGAAGATTACACCAGGCCAGCACCAGTGAGATAGACTATGGGTTCCGAGATTTGTTGGCGGAACGGCTGACCGCTGATCACGAAGTTCCGCTCCGACGCCAGAAAAAGGCGCTGTCCTTCCTGATTAACCCGAAGATTCGCAACGTCCGGTATATGGACTCACGGGAAATTCTCAGCGGTCTACGGCGCTCACTCGGACGTGGATCATTTGATCAATTGAAACGCGAAGTGGGGGCCATTCATCAAAACCAGGGCGCATCGGAAGTACAAGTCGTGGCCGGAACCGATGACCTGGCTGATATTGAATCACAATTAGCTAATCAATAATTATCACTAACTAACAATTCATTATTCATTGATGGCCGCCGGACAGGCAGTCCCAAAACCACTCGCTTCGCTAGGATTCTGGGCAAGCTGAACGAGTTGGACTGAAGTCCGAGGGTCATCGAAAGGAAAAACCTATGGAACCGAAGACCTTTACCGCCGACATCGGCGGTCGGAAACTCGAAATCAGCACCGGCCAATTAGCCGGCCAAGCCGGTGCCGCCGTGACCGTTCGCTACGGGGACACGGTCGTTTTAGCGACCGTCACGATGAGCAAGACCCAGCGCGAAGGGATCGACTTCTTCCCGCTGATGGTCGATTACGAAGAGCGTTTGTATGCGGCCGGCAAAATCAAAAGTTCACGCTTTATGAAGCGTGAAGGCCGGGCGAGCGATGATGCGATCCTGACCTCACGGGTGGTCGATCGTTCAATCCGTCCATTATTTGACGACCGCATGCGCAACGATATTCAGGTCGTCATCACCGTCCTGTCTTGGGACCAGGAAAACGACGCGGACATTCTAGCCATGATCGGCGCTTCGGCCGCCCTGCACATGTCGAATATACCCTGGCTTGGTCCGATCGGCGCGGTCCGAGTTGGCCGGGTGGGCGGCGAATGGGTGTTAAACCCAACCTATGAGGCGCGCGCCAAAGGTGACCTGGAAATTATCCTGGCCGCCACCAAGGACGAACACGTTATGATTGAAGCCGCGGCTAATGAAGTCGATGAGCAATCAATTCTCGACGGTTTGGAGTTTGCCCATAAGCATGTCCGGAAAGTGATCGACCTGATTAACCAGCTCCAAAAAGAATTTGGCAAAGTAAAAATCAAGGCTGATATGACTGAGCTGACCGAGGCCGAGCAAGCCGCTCATGAGGCCTTGAAAGCCAAAGTTTTGGCCTTTGCCGCCGGGAAACTCCGCGCGATTTGGAAGCAATCGAATAAAATTGCGCGGGAAGAAGCGATCCTTAAACTGACGACTGATTTAGACGAACAGTTGAAAGCCGATAACGACGTGGCGAAAGAACAACGCACCGACGGCCGACACATTCTCGAACTCGAACTGGATGCCGAAGCGCGGAAAATGGTGCTGGAGGAAGAAATTCGCGTGGATGGACGGAAGCTAGATGAAGTTCGTCCGCTCGCGGCGCTGGTCGGCCTAATTCCGCGCACTCACGGTTCAGGATTATTCGATCGCGGGGAAACTCAGGTGCTGTCACTGGTGACGCTCGGGTCGCCCGGCGATGAACAGACGCTGGATGGGATGGAACTGACCGGCAAGAAGCGGTACATGCACCATTACAATTTCCCGGCCTTCTCCACCGGCGAGACGAAACCGTTGCGCGGGCCGGGCCGGCGCGAAATCGGTCATGGCGCCTTAGCCGAGAAAGCGATGCTCCCAGTTATTCCCACCAAAGAAGAATTTCCCTATACCATCCGCGTGGTATCAGAGGTGCTATCTTCAAACGGTTCAAGCTCGCAGGCTTCAATCTGTGGTTCGACGCTCAGCTTAATGGACGCCGGCGTGCCGATTAAAGCGCCGGTGGCCGGAATTGCCATGGGTTTGATCACCGATCTGACCACCAAGAAGTATAAGGTGCTGACCGATATTCAGGGAATTGAAGACCACGCCGGCGACATGGACTACAAAGTAGCCGGCACCGCCAAGGGCATTACGGCGATTCAACTTGACATCAAGCTCGGCGGCATCCCCGCCAGTGTTTCCAAAGATGCGCTGGCGGGCGCTAAAAAGGCGCGCCTAAAAATCCTAGCGGTCATGGCCCAGGCCATCGCCGAGCCACGGAAAGAATTATCGCCGTACGCGCCGCGGATTATCACCATTCACATTGATCCGGAAAAGATCCGCGAAGTGATCGGCAAAGGCGGCGAAACAATCAATAAAATTATTGACGAATGCGGGGGCGCGGACGTTATCAAAATCGATTTGGAAGACGACGGCCAGGTCTACATTACCTCGACCAACGCCGACATGGCCAATAAGGCTAAGGACTGGATTGAAAACATCGTCAAAGACCTGGTGGTGGGCGAAGTCTACGACGGCGTGGTGACTGATATCATTCGTGACCGGATGCGCGGCAACGAAATCGGGGCGATTGTCGAAGTGCTACCGGGCAAAGACGGCATGGTGCACGTCTCCAATATCTCGATGAACCATGTCGTTAATGTGTCTGATGTGCTCCACATCGGCGATAAAGTGAAAGTGAAAGTCATGGAAGTTGATGCTGTGCGCGGCAAAGTATCGCTGTCGATGAAAGCGCTTGACCCGAACTATAGCGGCGAGGCCGAGCGCCCGCGCGGTCCGTATGGTGCTGGTCCCCGCGGGCCACGCCCGCCACACCGCGGATTCGGCGACCGCGGCCCGATGCCGCCGCCGGCCCCGCGTCCACCGGCACCGGGCGGGACGTATGATAGTGGGACAAAGTTCTAGTCCACCCTAACCCCTCCCCTCCTTCGACAAGCTCAGGACAGGGGAGGGGGTTTGTATGCCGGTACATGGCGGTAACATTTTTTCTTTTTCCTCTGATTTCAGGTATACTCCAACCATGATAGTTACCATCTCCGGTCACCCCGGCTCTGGCAAAGGCACGGTCGGTAAAATGTTAGCTAAAAAATTAGGTTATCGTTATTATTCCATCGGCGATATGCGGCGGGCGATGGCGATCGAACGCGGCCTGACCCTGCAGGAGTTCAATGTGCTCGGCGAAACGAAATCTTTTACCGATCATCAAGTCGATCTATGGCAAGCTAAACTTGGTCGGCGGCGGGACAAGCTGGTGGTTGACGGACGAACGTCATTCCATTTCATTCCGCAGTCCGTTAAAGTGTTTCTTAAAGTCGATCTAGGGGAAGCGGCGCGACGTATTTATCATGATCGGGCTCATGTTCGTCAATTCGAAGCCAGCCATCATTACCGCACCCTCAAACAACTCGAACACGGATTACGCGGCCGAATGGCCTCCGACACGCGTCGATATCGTAAGTATTACCAGCTCAACATCTTTTTGGCGAAGCATTACGACCTGGTGCTCGACACCACAAAACTCACCCCCCAACAAACCCTAGAAAAAATCATCCAATATTTGGGTAGCTCCGTTAGAAGCAAGGCTGGTTCACACCAGAAAACAAAAAAGTAGCAATAAAAAAGCGCCAACATCAGCTGGCGCTCGGTACACTGTTCGGCAGGAAGCGGAGATCCCTTGATCGCGGCGATTTCGGATAGAGCATTTCCGGTTTCCAGGCCAGCTTGGCTTCCGCGATACTGTGACCATGATGATGTCGGCCGCCATTCTGCTGATACGATTCTTGGGTTGGCTGACATCGTTCGATGGTAAGTTGGACGTACGGAAACCCGGGGAAGAGTAGTAACTGCAGATCGGTCAGGTTCTGGATGAATAACCGGAGCCGTCCACAGTACAGGACATCGCCGAGATCGCCGCCACTGACCGGATTGATACCCCAGTTGAGGCTTGAACTGCGGGCGTGCAAGGTCCAGACGAGGTGGCTGGCCAGGCGGACAAATTCCTCGGTATGCCCGATGAGAAATCCGCGCGGCGGCAGGATGATGATCGGAACGGTCGAACCAACATCGGCTGGTTTGAAATCTTTCCCATGCAATACCTCGGCCGCGGGCTGAGCGGACTGCGGATTGCTCCACATCCGATGGACGTGACCAGGTCGGAGGTGATTTACTGGCCACGCGTTGATCGCGCGCGGACGACCGGCAATGAAAAACTTCCCGAGCCGCAGATCGATACTGTTTGTGCCAACCAGGGTTTCATCGAACGGATCGATTTGGATAGCGTCCCGTTGCATTTCCCGTAGCAGCTCATCACGAACCAGCATCAGATCGCTCCTTTGTGGGTTTTGACTGGAAAGGACGGGTTATACTTGGTTGGCGGTAGTCTACACTATTTAACCAGCCTTGTACTGTGGATGAAGCGAGCAGTAGGGTTGTTGATAGATTGGGCATAAATAACGGAGTTGTCCCCAACAAGCTGACCTAGAAATAAACAGAGAAAGAAGTACAAAAAACAGCTAAGGTTAGCCAAAATATAGTATTTTTCAAGATAGACTTGACAAAAGACGATTTTTACGCTACAATCTACCCATTACGTTCTTTCCGCAATATATTTGCGCAATAGTCAAGATAATAGCGTAGCCATTGGCACAAAATACATTTTGAATGGACATGCTATTGTCTCGACTATCCGATTGGTGACCGAGCACCTATTATATAAAACAAAATAAAGGTTCATTCTGGTAACGGGTAAAACCGGCCGGGATCGAACCGTGAGGACGGTCGAGAATCGCTCTTCGACATCTCGGTATTCAAAGAGCACCGGAAAAACGGCTTCATGCCTACTGGTGTGGTTTCTGTGTTTGTCATTAGGACGCGAATATAGAAACCACGCCGGTACGCTGGCCATTCTTCCAACAAGGCCTATCAGGCCCATTTAACCACAATTATTTGGCTTCAGATAGGCCTTTGTCACATCCAAAAAATTTCGTATGCTACACTATGACCATGATGTGGTTGTTGGTGGTGATCGCCTGCGGCGGGCTCGTGGTCGTAGATCGCTGGTTAAAACTATTGGCGTTCAGCGGCGTGACGCGTGATTTCGGTTTCGCGCATTTTTTGTTATTTAAAAACGCCGCCCTGGTGTTTAGCTGGCCGGCCCCGAATAAAATCGCGGTGGTTTTAATGATCATGGCCATGGCAATCGTGATATTTTTAGCTAGGCGTATGTGGCGAGGGCGAAACATCAATGCGCTAATCGGGTGTTTATTTATTCTGACCGGGGCCGGCAGTAACTTGTACGACCGATTGGCTTATGGTTATGTGGTCGACTGGGCCTATCTCGGAAAGTGGTGGCCGGTGTTTAATGTGGCGGATGTGATGATCGGGGTTGGGTTAGTGATGGTGATTTTTTTACGGTCGAGACTGCGAACTAAGACGCTATGAAAGCCATTTCTCTCAAACAACCCTGGGCTAATCTTGTAGCTAGTGGTAAGAAAACCATCGAAACTCGAAAGTGGTCGACGAAATATCGCGGTGATGTGTTGATAGTCTCGTCAAAATCACCAAACATTAAGCCAGCCGGATATGCCTTAGCGATTGTTGAGATTGTGGATTGCCGACCTATGACAAATAAGGACGAAGAAGCCGCGGGTTGTAAAGTTTATCCAAAAGCCTGGTCATGGGTCCTGAAGAATCTCCGACCAATTACTCCGTTTCCAGTCAAAGGCCAGCTCAGTTTTTACGACGTTGAACTACCACCTGGCGGCGCGCTTGACAAAAAATAATTAAGGCTCTACCCTTGAATAGGTGGCTTGCCCAGCACCACATTGGTGCAAACCGTGTTTATCAGTTATGCTTGATTTTTGGCGCAGAATAAACATTAGAAAAAGGCAAGAATGAACCAATGTGGTGCTGGGCTTGGCGCGCGCACCGCCGTGTTGTTTTTGCGGACTTATTATTACTATGCCAGGCACAACAACCAGCGCGGCCATTTATGGCCTCGAGGCCCGACCCATCACGGTCGAGGTTGACGTCCACGGCGGATTACCGCGGGTGACGGTGGTCGGGTTGCCGGACACGGCGGTCCAAGAGGCGCGCGAACGAATTCGGTCGGCGGTGAAAAACAGCGGCGGCTGGTTTCCGACAACGCATGTTACGATGAGCTTATCGCCCGCCGAATGGCGGAAGGAGGGGGCGGGTTTTGATTTGCCGGTGGCGGTGGCTTTACTGATCACCACCGGCCAGATCCCCGACGTTTTTTCCGATGCCTTGTTAATCGGCGAGTTGAATCTCGCCGGTCGTGTCCGCCCGACCAATGGCGTTGTCGCCATCGCCGACTTAGCCCAGCGGCTTAATAAAAAACTATTGGTGCCGCGGGAGAACGTGAGCGAAGCGGCCCTAATCAGCGGCGCGGAAATAGTGCCGATTAGCAGTTTGGAACAGGTGATAAATTTAGCCCGGTCGGGCGAACCTTGGCCGCGACACAGTCTAGCATCAAAGATTAAAGTCAAACCGCCGCCTTGGACATTGTGGCCAACGATCCAGGGGCAGTCGGCGGCCAAGCGGGCGATCGTCATCGCCGCCGCCGGCGGACACAATGTGTTGCTGGTCGGCCCGCCGGGATCGGGCAAGACGATGCTGGCTCGGGGACTCCGTGAACTTCTGCCGCCGATGAGTGAGCAGGAAGCGTTGATGGTGACGCGAATTCATAGCGTCGGCGGGCATTTGCCAGCCGGGCAGGCGCTGATTGCCGAGCGACCGTTCCGTCAGCCGCATCATACTTCGTCGGTTGCGGCGCTGGTTGGCGGCGGTCGCGTCCCGAAACCGGGCGAATTATCACTCGCCCATCATGGGGTGCTTTTTCTCGATGAATTCGCCGAGTTTACGCGCGAACATATTGAGTCGCTCCGGCAACCTTTGGAAGACGGGGTAGTGACAGTTAGCCGCGTGGCCGGGACGGCCCAGTTTCCGGCGGCCGGGATGTTGGTGGCCGCGATGAATCCCTGTCCGTGCGGTTATCTGCATGACCGTCAACGGCCGTGTCGTTGCGCGCCGAGT
>JBGPHQ010000045.1:0-7428 GCA_041484505.1 Patescibacteria group bacterium | reverse complement strand
GGATCAACATCCTCACCTTTGATCATTTGTACAGGCGCGCAGAAAGGTTGCTCGCAGTCATGCAAGAAAAGGAGTCTAAGTAACAAGAACTTTCCGCTAAAGGCGAGGTCGACTAAAGCCAGGGTTTTGTCATTGCGACGACTCATAAAAAATGGTATGATCAGGCGGTCAAAAATCACATGGCTCGCAAGATTGCTATCGTCAACCAAAAAGGCGGCGTCGGGAAAACGACGACGGCCGTTAACCTCGGCGCTTACCTGGCTCGGGCCGGACAGCGGGTGTTGCTGATTGACCTTGATCCGCAAGCCAACGCCACTAGCGGCCTGGGAATCGAACACCAGAAACTAGCGCACGGGATTTACGAGGTGCTGGTGTCGCCGACCACGTTGCGCGAGGTGATCGTCCCGACCTCGATCGAGGGCTTCCATTTAGCGCCAGCCACGCTGGCCCTAGCTGGGACGTCAGTTGAGCTGGTGCCGCTTGAGCGCCGTGAGTTCCTACTCCGCGACAACCTGAGCGAATCGGCTGGCGATTATGACTACATCCTGATCGACTCGCCGCCCTCACTCGGCTTGCTAACCATCAACGGCTTGGTGGCGGCGGACGAAGTGCTAGTGCCGGTGCAGGCCGAATATTATTCGTTGGAAGGGTTAAGCCAGCTGATGTCCACGATTGATTTAGTTAAGGACAACCTCCATGCTAATTTGAAAATTCTCGGCGTGGTGCTGACTATGTACGATCCGCAGTGGCGGTTGTCGGAAGCGGTGCTCGACGAGCTATATAAATTTATTCCCAGTCGGCAAATATTCCGTTCGGTCATCCCGCGCCAGGTGCGATTGGCTGAGGCGCCGTCGTACGGTCAAACAATTTTACATTACGATCCAAAGTCGGCCGGCGCGAAAGCCTACAAAAAGCTGGCTGACGAAATTCATCGCACTAAGGTATGAACAATTCTCCGCTTGGTCGCGGTCTCGGTTCGCTGATTCCGCAAAAACAATCTACTGTGTCTCCGCCACCGGTGACTAGGCCGGCGCTGACCCCGGTGTCTCGTCCAACCACGAATGTCCGGCCGCCGACCGCGACGATTCAACCATCCACTTCGCGATCAGCCGACGAACCACGGCCCGCTTCGAAACAGCGTCTGTTCGATATCCCGACCGGCTTAATTGATCCCAACCCGCACCAACCTCGTCACCACGTTTCTGAAGAATCTTTGGACGAGCTGGTGCAGTCGATCAAACAACACGGCATTCTCCAGCCGCTGATCGTCGTCAAACAAGGTGACCGGTACCAGCTGATCGCCGGTGAACGGCGATTACGATCCGCTCAGCGACTTGGTTTTCCCAGTGTGCCGGCCCTGGTGCGCGATAGCCGTGAGCTGGAACAACTGGAATTGGCCATCGTCGAAAACGTCCAGCGCCAAGATCTTAACCCAGTGGAAGAAGCCTACGCCTACCAACAACTGGCCGATGAATTTGGCCTGACGCAGGAAGAAATCGCCGTTAAGGTCGGCAAGTCGCGGGCCACCGTCGCCAACGCCTTGCGCTTGCTCGGTCTGCCGCCGGAAATGTTGGCCGCGGTGCGCGAAGGAAAACTGACATCTAGTCATGCCAAAGTGTTGTTGACGGCGGTCACGCCGAATGAGCGCCAGCGCCTGTTTCGCCAGATCATCGACCAGCAACTCCCGGTCCGGGCCGCTTCGGCCCTGGGCCGCCAAACGACCGTGCGGCGGTACAATCGCCGCACGACTGACCCCTTAACCCAGGCGGCGGAAGATGAACTGCGGATAAAATACGGCACTAAGGTCACGATCACTAAGCGCGACGGCCGGGGCCATGTGGCCATTGATTTTTTCTCCGATCAAGAATTTAGAAAATTATTTGAACAACTACGTTAACCATCCGCCTATGCCGACCATTAAAAAAACGACCGTAAAAAAAACCACCCTGCCCAACCCGGCCCTGCCCCGCCAGTGGTCAACTGACAGTCAGACTTCCGTTTGGCATCTGGCGGCGAAAGTTGCTTTAACCGTCGGCGCGTTTATGATACCGCTAGCGGTCGGCACCTGGACGCCGGACCGGTGGGAAATTCATAAAACACTTATCATGTTAGCGGCCGTGACCGTCGCTTGGGGTAGTTATTTTCTTGGCCAGTTTCGTCACCCATCCGGTCACCTGCGCTGGCATCCGTTGGATTGGCTAGTCCTATCGCTGGGCGCGGCGGCGCTGATTGGAACCCTGACTTCGGTTTCCTGGTGGACTAGCTTGACCGGCATTCAAGGCATCTACGCCGAAACTTTGCCAGTCACCCTCAGTTTCGTTAGCGTTTACTTTTTGGGCGCCCGGTTGTTTCGGACCGCGGCTGACCGGCTGATGGTTTGGGCGGCCTTGCTGGGCGGGGTCGGGTTGTCCTTGTTGTTACAGCTGTTCCAGTTTTCCGGGGTTTCAGTATGGCCGGGACAACTTAAGAGTGAACTGCTGTTTTCGACCCTCTCAAATTCATCACTGCAGGTGGCGTTACTGGCGGCCGTGGTCGCGGCGACCGGATTATTACTCTGGCCAAAAGCTAAAGAACGTTGGGCCCAGCTGTGTCTGGCCGGAGTCGTGACTATCGGCTGGTTAGTGTTGCTATTCCTCGGTCAAACAGTCGCTTGGGCGGCGTTCGCGCTGGGCATGATTCTAGTAGTTTTCATGCAAGCCAGTCGGTCGCCAGTTGCTTCATCGCGGATAGTGATCGTGGCCGTGGTTTTGGCGGCGGCCGGGATGCTCGGCCAGTTTTTCAAGATAAATACTTACAGCCAACTGCCGTCGACGGCCGAACTTTCACTCAGCCAATCAGTTTCCGCCGGGACGGCCCTCTCGACCGTTGCCGCGCGACCGGTGCTGGGGAGCGGTCCGAATACTTGGTACGACGCCTTCGTCGCCCACCGGCCGCTGGCGTTCAATGCCAACTCGCAATGGAGCAATCGTTATCTGCGGTCGGGGACGGAGTGGTCAGAGCTCTTGGCGACGACCGGCGTGGTCGGCTTGGCGCTGTGGCTGGGGATATTCTTAACGGCTGGCTGGGAGTTCTGGCGCCTACTTCAGCGTCAATATAGTTTCACCTTGGCGGCCGGTCTGTTGGCGATCGGATTTATGGCCCTGAGCGCCGCGCTGACCACCTGGTCATTATCATTTCTGGCCTGCGGCTGGTTTGCCCTGGCCCTCGGTCGGGCAAAAATCGGCGCCGCTGATTCGGCGCCAACGCCAAACCGGTCCGCGCTACCGGCTGTTGGTTTCGCCCTAACGGTGATTTTAGCGGTCATGGTCTGGTATCCGGCGATTCGTGTTTATGCCAGTCAGGTTTTTTTGGCTAAGTCCCAACAGCAGATTAACCGTCAAGTCCCGACCGCGGCGATTACGGCCACCCTGTCGACCGCCACAAAACTTGATAGCCGGAACATCGATGCCGCGATTTTACTTGCTAACGCCCAGGCGGCGAAAATCCAAACTGATCTCCAGGCGAATGATATTACTGCGGCCAAGCAAAGCTTGACGGACGCCACGACCACCATGCGGAACATGGTCAAGCGTAATCCGCACAATCCAGCCGCTTACGAGGCGGAAAATAATCTGCTAAATGGCTTGGCTAGTTACTTACCGGATCCGGAAAAACAAGCTAATCAAAACTTTGCCGAGTTAATGAAGCTCGAACCGACTAATCCGGTCCATGACGTCGGTTTCGGCCAAACATTGCTAGTTATTCGCGCTCGCGCGGCGGCCAACCAAACCGCGCCGGCTTCAGCTACCGACCAAGCCGCCCAGTTACAACGTGCCCTCCAAGCTTTCAACGACGCCTTGCATAAAAAGTCGGATTACCTACAAGCGCGCTACGCCCGGGCCGATGCTTACCTGATCGGCGGACAGTATCAACTCGCGCTGGACGATCTAAATAAACTGACGGTGGCCGCGCCGAACGTAGCCGTTTTTTGGGCTAGTAGCGGCACGGCTTTAGCTAAGCTAGACCAGCACGACCAAGCTAAAACGTCATTTGAGCAGGCCCTGACGATTGATCCGACCGACCCGTCAACCTACCTGATGTACGGTCAGGCGCTTAGCGACGCTAAAAAAACCGATGACGCCAAAGCGGTGCTGGACCGCGGTTTGAAAGCCTTGCCGAATGATACAAATATTCAGGCGGCCCTGAAAAAACTCAGCGCCTAACCGTCGGTGGCGTCGGTTTCCCTCAGCGCCCGGCGGATATGTCCGCGGGCGGTTTGGGTTTTGGCGATCGTCAGCCAATCGCGGTTCGGCGTTTTCCGATTTTTGTCAGTTAGTATTTCAATCACATCGCCGCTCCGTAACTCGGTGTCGAGCGACACCAGTTTTTCATTCACCTTTGCGCCGACGCACTTGGCGCCGAGGTCGGTGTGGACATGGTAGGCGAAATCGATCGGGGTGGCGCGTTCGGGCAGGTCAATTACGTCGCCGGTCGGGGTGAAACAGAAAATGCGTTTTTGCAGGGCGTCGATTTTCAGCGCCTCCAGAAACGCTTCGTCGTTGCCGACTTCTTGCCGCCACTCGGAAAGCTGTTTAACCCAGGCCACCTTTTCCTGCACCGCCGACGGCGCCAACGGTTTGCCGGTCTCGGTATAATGCCAGTGCGCGGCGACGCCGTATTCGGCCAGCTGGTGCATCGCACAGTCGCGAATTTGCAGTTCGACCGGTTGTCCGCCGGGCCCGAACACGGCGGTGTGAAGCGATTGGTAGCCGTTGGGCTTGGGCTGGGCGATATAATCCTTAAAACGATTGGGGACCGGTCGCCAAAGCTGGTGGATTGTGCCGAGGGCGGTGTAACAGTCGGTGATGTTACTGACCACGACGCGAAGCGCGACCAGATCATGAATTTTCGATAAGTCGCGGTTGTATTCGGGCCGGATTAGTTTTTGGTACAGGCTGTATAAATGTTTTCGTCGGCCATGCATATTAACGATCGTAACTTTCGCCGTCTTCAGCGCGGCCGTGAGCGTATTTTGCATCTGCTCGATAATTTTATCGAGGGCTTGATACCGCTCGCCGACGAGATCGCGCACCCAAGCGTATTCCTCAGGATAAACGTAGGGGAAAGCGAGATCTTCAAGTTGTCCTTTGATTTCACCCATACCCAAGCGATGAGCCAAAGGGGCGAAGATTTCCATCGACTCACGAGCGATGCGTAATTGCTTGTCGGGCGGCAAGGCGTCGAGCGTTTCCAAATTGTGTAAGCGGTCGGCAAACTTTATAATCATGACTCGAACGTCCTCGGCCATGGCTACGAACATCCGCCGCAAGTTTTCCACGTAACGTTCCATCCCGCGATATTTTAACTTGCCGAGCTTGGTCACTCCGGCCACGAGTTTAGCCACGGTTGGACCAAAAAGTTTTTCCACGTCGACTAGCGTGTAAGTCGTGTCTTCCGGCACGTCGTGAAGTAGCCCAGCCATCACCGTCTCAGTATCCATGCCAAGCTCGATCAGTTTTGTAGCCGTGCCGATGACGTGGGTGACGTATGGCTCGCCGGATTTCCGGGGCTGACCGGCGTGAGCCATTTCGGCGAACTCCAGCGCGTCGGTGATGCGCTTGAGATCATCGCCAGTGAAATATTTTTTTGCGAGGACGAGAAATTGAGCGGAGCTCATCCCGTTAGAAGTGATAGTAATATCGGAGCATGGAATTGCACAAATATTTCCTGGAATAAGACTGAGTACAATACATTACATCAATCACTTCTAACGGGATCATAAGACCACAGTACCTAAGATATAGCTAATGTGCAACTCTGGGTGGTTGACCGCGTTTAATCATTGGTTTATTATATGGCTGGGTATATGTAGTAGCGATCCTTTTCCTTTAAGGAGGTGCACATTGTCCAAACTGGCAGGGAGTGCAACGAATGTGGATCAGGTCGCTACCCTGATTCTGAAGAAAGTGCGCAGGCGTGGGCCACAATCGCGTTCCCAACTGGCGGTTGAACTTCTGCTCGGGACTGACAACGACTTGGCCCTAATCGACGCCGGTATCGAACAACTCATCGTCGGTAGGCAGTGTGAACGGCGTCCCAATCATGGCCGAGCGGGTGCTCCCGTGCGTGACCAGCCGGTCGGTGTGGCTCGACCACGCTGGCTCTCCTGGATCGGTCTTTGAGCCGCCCTCGTTTAAACGGCCGTTACTGATAGGTAGCGGCTAATTTTTTTTGAGATGTCTATCGATGTGAGCTATCTGCGCCTCGGCTAGGCCAGATGATTAAGCAGCTGTGCTACCTCTAACTTGGTACTGGGTTTGACTTTGAGATAAAGATGACTTACCATATTTTCATGGCAGATATGGGTGGCGGGAAGGTATTTAGTAATATGAAAGAACGCATGTCGTACGACAAACTCGCGGTAATGATAAAACAAGGGTTCGATCAGGTTGGGGAGCAACTCGAACAACTTGGTACAATAAACGGGCGTTTAACGCGTCTGGAAACTGGCGTAGAAAATATCAATTTACGCCTCGATAATGTGGCCTACCGTTTTGAACTGAACGAGCTCGACCAGCGGGTGAGTACGCTCGAACGTAGAACCGGCATGGTTGAATAACTGTAGTCTAGCGTTTAGTCGTTAGGAAGTTTTTTATCGTCTGCCTTTTGGCCGTTTCGGGGCGTTGACGAGTACTCGGTAGCGGTGATATCAGATCGAAGTCATGAGCTGAGCTGTATGGACCTCGTTGTTATCTGTATAAAGCTAAATCTCGATATAACTTTTCTTTTGCCGATTCTATTAAGGGACGATACTGTTTCTGATAGTACCACCATAACACACCGAGACCATTATTCAGCCGAATCCATCTGAGTGTTTCGATAAAATGGTCGTCGAATAGGTCTTTATTCGCATAGCCATCTTGCAACCAGTTGATCGGAGTTTCGTCGCCAAACCAGTAATCCCATCGCGCAAAATCGTTTATTGGGGAATGGCCACTTACTCCACCGAAATCTAATATTCCCGTAATCTGGTCATCTTTGATCATGATGTGTTTCGGCCCAAAGTCGTTGTGGTTCAATGATGGCCGAATGTCAGGAGCCCCAAAACTTTTCTCTGCCAGGACATGAAGTATTTTCTTCATTGCGTCAATATCAAACTGGACTTCTTTCGCTATTTTGAAGAATACATATTCCTGATCGACAAATTCTCGCATCAGACTAAGAAAGGACGGAAACCTTCCTTGTCCTGCGCCATCCAGTTCACCAAATCCTTTGGGTGAAATCGAATGAATATACGACAATATTTTTCCGGCATGCGATATGATCCGCTTCTTTCTCTCGATAGAAAAATAACGAAAATCAATTTTACCATGTTCGAGTGGTGCTCCTGCTAATTTCGTTTGAATACAAATATGCAATGGTTTCCCATCAAGGCTTGAGTGCTTGATG
>JBGPHQ010000044.1:0-7546 GCA_041484505.1 Patescibacteria group bacterium | reverse complement strand
GCCGACCGCCCAAGCCGGTCCGGATCAAACCGGGATGGTCGGACAGGAGATAAATTTTGATGCCAGCGATTCAAGCGACCCGGAAGCACAGCCGTTGACATACGCCTGGGATTTCGGTGACGGCGCGACGAGCACGGAAGCGACGCCGAAGCACGCGTACGCGGCGGCGGGCGAATTTGCCGTGACGTTGACGGTTAGTGACGGAATTGATGTGGCTAGCGACAAAGCCAAAGTTACAATTAATGTCGCGCCCATCATTGTACCGATGCCAGCTACGCCCACCGCCACTAATCACTCCTTCATCAATGAGGGGGACTCTTCGTCTATGACTACGGAGACTTCATGTCTTGGTCTACATTTTTACGAACTCTACCCGAATCCACCGGGCGTGGACACGGGTGAGTTTATCGAAATAGTAAACGACGGCGACGAAGAAATTACCACTGGCGCCTGCGCGGTTTTTACTACGGCTACACGGTCGTACAAAATACCCGCCGGAACAATTATTGCTCGCGGCGCTTTTCTGCTTTTACCAAAATCACAAACACACCTGACTCTGAACAACGGTGGCACGACGGTGCGTTTGATTGACAGCGATGGCGCGGAACTCGATCGAGTTATATATAGCACCGCCAAAGATGGCGCGTCGTGGGTAAAGATCGGCGGGACGTGGTCGTGGACCATGAAACCGACACCGGGCGCAAAGAATGTAACCGTGGCGATGCCAAACACGTCCACCACTAAGAAAACGACAGTCAAGACCACGACCAAGAAGGCGACGGTGAAAAAAACCGACCCGCCAGCGCAAGTCGTGACTTTAAAAGAAGTTCAAGAGCTTGATTCAAGTGATCGGGTCGTGGTGGAGGGCACGGTGACCACGCCGCGTGATGCGCTCGGCTCAACCATCGCGTTTATTCAGGCTGATGACGGCGGAGTCAGCCTGGTTATTCCTAATGGCGAGCCGGCCATTCAAGTCGGCCAAACAATTCAGGTCACCGGCACGGTCCGGTTAAAAAATGGCCGGCGTTACGTCAGTGTCACCGCACATAGTCTACATATCCTGTCTTCCGCTCCAGCGGTGTCGATGCCGCCTACAGTAGCGACGGACGAAGTCGGAGTAGATCAAGCCGACCAATTGGTTCATGTAAAAGGGGTGGTGAGTTTAGCCAGCGGGAATCGAATCGAAATTGATGACGGCAGTGGGCCGGTACCAGTTTACATTAAATCATCCACCGGCATTGTTCGCCCGAAAGTGAAAGCCGGCGACACCGTTGACGCGATCGGTATCGTCAGTGTGTCAACTAGTGGGATTCGCATTCTCCCGCGCGCTCAAGACGATATTCATGTCGAAAAAGTTTTAGGCGCGTCAACGCTGGCGCCGATCCAAACCGTGACCGCGCCAGCCGCATCACGAACACAGACGTTGTGGTATTGGGGGTTGGTGGCGCTGGGCGGAGTGGCGGCGGGGGCGCGGCCGATGTGGCACAGGTGGAGGGAGGGGAAGCAGAAAGTAGTAGGTATTAAGTAATAGGTAATAGGTATTAAGTATAAATGGGTGAACTTATGAGGGTTGATGATCTCGATGTCTATAAAAAATTAGTTAAGTTGGTCATGACAGTGCATCAAGTAACCATGAATTTTCCTCAGTTGGAAAAATATGAATTGGGTTCGCAGCTTCATCGGTCTTCAAACTCTATAGCGGCAAATTTAGCTGAAGGCTTTGGGAATAAACATGCCAACCTATATACGGAAAGCATCAGCCGCGCCCAGGGTGAGTTACGAGAGACGAAACATTATCTTCGCATTGCTCGTGGTAAGGAATATATCTCGGAAAAAGATTTTAACAGCTTGTTTGATGATTTTGAGATATGTTCGAAAATGTTGTTTCGGCTCGAACGGGCCGTCAATTTGAATTGGCATTACTCTCCACCCCAGCGGCCGTGACACCCAACAACTGACTACTTTTTTCTCAATACTTATTACTTCATACCTATTACTTAGTACTTAACTTAATCCCCAAATAAAAATCCCCGCGACCATGATGGAAGCGGGGAGACTCGCTACATCCACCTCGTAGCGCTGGTGACGAACCAGGTGGCGCCGAGAGGGCGAAGAATGAACGTACGGAGTTCTCGGCACGGCGTTGTACCGAATTCTGTGCTGATATCCATCCAGCGTTCTTGGTGGACGGTTTGGCTAAGTTCAGCGTGACATTCGGTTTCAAGGTAGAACTGACAGGAAATCCGGTTACTCATCGTCAGCGAGATGGAAAGAACCGGAACGTTGTTCAGTTTCTTCGGTTGAAGGTCGGCCTTTGAAATCCGACCGAGCTCCCCGATCTGACGCATGATGGCCCTAGCACAATCGATCGCTCGCCAATGCGTTTCCGTCAGACTCATCCGACGACTCATATAGTTCCTCCCGTCGCGGGAAGCGGAGACGACCATTCGTCACCGGCTACCGTCTCGGCAGCGATCTAGTGATAATTATTCTCATTACATCGCTATCGAGAAGGTGATTAAAAGAGCAAGTAACATGTTCTTACACTACTTCATGGTGACCGTCAAGCCATGATACACTGTGTGTATGCCGGCCAAGCAAAGACTCCTCATTATCGACGGCAATGCCCTCATCCACCGCAGTTTTCACGCGATTCCGCCGCTGAACAATAATCAGGGCGAACAAGTGAACGCGGTCTATGGATTTGCGGCCACATTGTTAAAGGCCTGGAAAGAGTTGAAGCCGACCCATATCGCGGCCACCTTTGATTTGAAGGGTCCAACCTTCCGGGACGCCATCTTCGATCAATACAAAGCCACGCGGGTTAAAGCGCCGGACGAATTGTATGAACAGATTCCGAAAGTGAAAGAACTGGTGCGGACTTTCGATATTCCGATTTACGAGCAAAAAGGTTTCGAAGCCGACGATATGATCGGCACGATCACCAAGCAAGCGCCGAAAAATGTGGAGTGCGTCATTCTGACTGGCGACATGGACACGATGCAACTAGTCGATGATAAAACCTCGGTCTTTACTTTACGGAAGGGGATGAGCGACACGGCGCTATATAATCCCGCGGGGGTGAAAGAACGGTATGGTTTGCGCCCCGACCAGATCATTGACTACAAAGCTCTGCGCGGCGATCCGTCGGACAATATCCCGGGCGTCAAGGGCGTCGGCGAAAAAACCGCGACCGAATTGTTACAGACTTTTGGGACATTGGAGAAACTATATATTGAGCTAGCCGATCAGACAAAAAAATCACTTGCCATCCGCGAGTCAGTGCGCGAAAAACTTCTGACCCACAAAACCGACGCTTTCATGTCGCAGAAATTGGCCACCATCAAGCGCGACGCGCCGATTGATTTCTCGCTTGAAGCGTCGGCGGTTCATACTTACGACCGGCCAAGAGTGGTGGCCTTGTTGCAAGCGCTGAACTTTAAGTCGCTCCTGACAAAATTGCCGGAGGTGAAAGTCCCGGCCGCGGCTAAACAAGCGGCTTTTGATCTGGCGATCACGTCGCCGGCGCCGAAGAAAGCGGGTCACGACTATGTCTTGGTAAATGACGATCAGACATGGGTCCGGTTCCTGAAACTTCTCCGCGCCCAAAAAACTTTTGCAGTCGACACTGAAACCACTGACCTTGATCCATGGAAAGCCAAACTCCTCGGGCTCAGTTTTTCTTGGCAGGCCGGATTCGGTTGGTACGTGGTGGCGAAACCGGAATGGCTGGCCGAGCTCAAAAAAAGTTTAGAAGATACCAGTATTGAAAAATACGGTCATAACATGAAATTTGATGCGGCCATTTTAGCCAATAACGGTATTCGCCTGGCGCCGATGATTTTTGATTCGATGTTAGCTTCGTACCTGCTTAATCCCGGTTCTCGACAAAATTCACTTGATGCCCTGGCCTTTGTCGAGTTTGGATATGAAATGATGCCGATTACATCCTTGATCGGACCAAAAGGAAAAAAGCAGTTGTCGATGGCCGACGTGCCGCTCGAAAAACTGGCCTGGTATTCGAGCGAAGACGCGGATTTTACCTGGCGCTTAGTGGCCCGGCTCCGACCGAAACTGGACCAAGCTGATAATAGCGGACTGTTTGCCACGATGGAGATGCCGCTAGTGCGGGTCCTGACCGATATGGAACTGGCCGGCATTAAAATTGACACGGAATTTTTAGCGGCCATGTCGACCAAAGTGCGCGGTGACCTGGCCAAGATAGAAAAAGATATTTACGCGTTAGCCGGGCGGGAATTCAATATCAATTCACCATTGCAACTCAAAGAAGTGTTGTTTACCAAATTGAAAATCCCGATGGCCGGATTAGGCCGGACGAAAACCGGCGTCTCGACCGCGGCCGATGAGTTTGCCAAAATGAAAGACCGCCATCCGATCATTCCGCTTATTTCCCAGCAACGGGAACTGGCAAAATTATTATCGACGTATATCGATGCGTTGCCGCTGTTGGTCAACGAAAAAACCGGCCGGGTGCACACCAGTTTCAACCAGGCCGTGGCCGCCACCGGCCGACTGTCTTCCTCCAATCCGAACTTACAAAATATTCCGATCCGCACTGATCTGGGCGCGGAAATCCGCAAAGCCTTTATCGCCGAACGCGGTTTTCGTTTACTGTCGGCTGATTATTCACAAATTGAACTGCGAATCATCGCCTCGATGGCGAAAGACGAAGCGATGATGAAATCCTTCAATCAAGGCGAAGACATCCATACCCGCACGGCCGCCAACATAAACGGCGTGTCGCTAGACCAAGTCACACCGCAAATGCGCCGCGCGGCAAAAGCGGTGAATTTTGGCATTATCTACGGTCTCGGTTACGTCGGCTTGTCGCAAGGCGAGGGGATTTCGCGCCAAGAAGCGAAAGAGTTTATCGAAAAATATTTCGCGATCCATCAGAACATTAAACAGTGGATCGACCACACTAAAAAACTAGCCCATGAAAAAGGGTTTGTCGAAACACTATTCGGCCGCCGCCGGTATTTCCCGGACATCAACTCCTCGAACGGGATGCTAGTCGCTCAAGCGGAACGGATGGCTATTAACGCGCCGATCCAGGGCACGGCGGCCGATTTAATGAAGTTGGCGATGATAAAAGTTCATGACGAGTTGCCGCAGGTCAGCCCGACCGCTAGACTACTGTTACAAGTGCACGATGAACTGGTGGTGGAAGCCCCGGTGGACGAGGTGGAGAAATTGTCTAAGTTTTTAAAGGAAACAATGGAAAATATTTATACCTTAAATGTGCCGATTGTGGTGGAGGTTGGGATTGGTCGGAACTGGGGAGAAGCGAAGTAGTAAATGAAAACCAGATCTATGAGACACGCAGTAGATCCCTACGAACAAACGATTCAGGTATACCGGAAACTTGGCACGAAATATATTCGCGACACCCTTCGAGCAGTGCCCCAGGAAATTCAAGGCTTTATCAGAATGATCCCAGCCCGCGGGAAAATTCTAGATGTTGGTTGTGCTGGTGGAAGGGACGCAAAATACTTCGTGCGAGCTCAGCTTCAGGTCATAGGAATTGATGTGGTTGATGAGTTTCTAGCGGCGGCTAAGAAAAATGTACCGAAAGCAACTTTCATTAACATGGATGTTCGTCGACTTCGATTTCCTAATGAAACATTTGATGCGATTTGGGCGAATGCCATATTATTACACTTGCGGAAGTTGGACATTCGCGCTGTTATCAAGAAATTTCACGCGTTATTACGACCAACAGGCAAACTTCACATTCGGATGAAACGCGGCGCTGGTCGGGGCTACACCAGGGAACAATTAGTATCAAAACAGCGACGACTATTTACCTATATTGGACAAGAAGAACTTGAAACGCTTGTTCGCCGTTCCGGTTTTCGTATAATTCGTTCCAGGCTCTATAAAGATCAACTTGGGCGTTCCGATGTTCAATGGGTAGGAATATGGGCGGAGAAGGTATAGTGTTACTAGACACAGGTTGATATAATACGACCATGTCTAAAAGGGCATTCATCATACATGGTTGGGACGACTCTCCAAATAACGGTTGGTTTCCCTGGTTGAAGAAAAAACTGGAAGCGGCCGCCGTTGAAGTTCATGTCCCAGCCATGCCCGATCCGGAACGTCCAGACATTGATACTTGGGCGCTGTTTTTAAAGCACGCGGTCGGTCAGGCCGACGGGCAAACATTTTTTGTCGGTCATAGCATCGGCGGTCAAACCATTCTACGGTATCTAGCAACCTTGCCGGCAAACGTCAAGGTCGGTGGCGCGGTGTTGGTGGCTGGCTGGGTCACGCTCAAGCCAGCGGCCACTGAAGATGAAGATTCAGTGGCGGTGGCGACGCCCTGGCTGGAGCGGCCATTGAACTGGCCGAAGATCCGAACTCACTGTGATCAGTTCACCGCGATCGTGTCCGATGACGACCAGTTTGTGCCGATTGAGGACAGTCAGGTTTTCCTACTCGAGCTGGGCGCTAAAATAATAACCGAACACCACAAACGCCACCTCGGCGGGTTGGATGGGGTGGTGGTGTTACCGTCAGTGTTACAGGCGGTGGCACAAATGATGAATGGATAGCGGACGCACTGTCAAAACCTAACCGTTTTTCAACCGGAGAGCGCAACCCTCTCCCGCCCCAATCCGCTTAGGGGGGGGCGTATGCAAAAAAGACCCCCTAGCTCTAGGCGGCCCGGAATTTGTGTAGCCAGAGGCCACTCGCTTGGACACGGGGTCCAGGTTCCCGCAAAGGGGAAAAAACAGGGTCTGGTCTAGAGCTAGGGGTACGAACGATACTGCGCGGTCACCTTTACTAGGGAGGCCGCATCCAACGGGAGCGGGAGGCTGACTTCATGTCATCTCCACGGTAAAGAAGGGGAACTCCGACGGACGACCGTCACACAGTTCCTTGGCCCCGCGAAGGGAGCGAGGGAAACAAATGACGGTATGGATAAGTCTATGCTGAACAGCAGATACCGTCAATAATGACTGTCCACAGCCCCCTCTGCGGAGGGGGACATATAAAAAAAGCAGTGACAAACTTCGTCACTGCCTAGCCGGGGCGGAGAACCGCCACAGCGGGAAAAAGATCGCGCACCAGACGGCGAGCAAAATGATTTCACCGCCGATTTTGAGAATGAGCATCAATCCTCCTTGGACTTGACTGCGGATAACAGCGGGACACCGACCGACCCGGTGACGCAGACGTCCAGATCGGAACTGGTCAGTGGCACGACGCTTGTCTGATCGCCCTGGTCGCCACCGAGTTCGAACGGGAAGCTCCGGGGTTTGACCCGATCCAGATCGGCACCCGAGATCGTGAAGGGTGGGGAAGTGGCCGGTTTCCCGCCACCAATAAAGTGCGAGTGTCGACGATGTGAGAAACCGAGATCGGACATGGGTTACCCCCCCCTCTCCCTGTGAAGGTGCGTTGCTAGTTATCTAACGTCTTGATAGGATAACGGAAGATATTAGCATCTGACCAGCCAATTGTCAACCCCAGCCCCACTTTGGTTGATTCGCATAATTCTTTAGTCGAGTCTGTTCAT
>JBGPHQ010000043.1:0-7720 GCA_041484505.1 Patescibacteria group bacterium | reverse complement strand
GCCATATCGCTCGACCACCTGTTTGTACGCCTGATACAGTTTACCTTCATCCGTACAGCCGACTGACAACTCTTGATTATCGCGCCCGCCGAATGAAACCACTGCTTCCGCGCCGCGCTGTTTGAGTCGAGCCAGCCGGGCATCGAGACTGAGCGCCGCGTTGGCTTGATCCAGCGTATAAGCGGCGCCCCAGGCCGGAACACACGGATCGTCGGGCTGGGCCACAATGAACGAGAGTACGGCATTAGCGCCCTTATCAGCCCCCATATTTTGAAAGGAGAAAGCGGGGGTAACCGTCGCGTCAACGTACGCGGCAAACCAGGGGCGGGTATCCAACTTCTGGCCGAAGAGAGTGTGGCCATACCACAAACCGGGCGGCACTAAGAACAAGCCCACCAGTATTCCCAAACGGGAAATCGACAGGGTCCGTTTTATGGCGCCCATGTTCTTCGGGTTAGCCATCCTGACCTCCCCCATTGTCCGCCACTTCAGCTGCTTGAGGCACTGAAATTTTCCCCTGGGGATCGCCATGATACAAGACCGCTCGCCAATCGAAGCTGGGTGGAGAGTTTTCCGACTGCTTGGCTGAGCGGATGGTTTCGACAAACAGCCAGTTCCTCACGCCTACCCATATGTCCACCAGCATATTTCCGATCCCAATGTACGCCACAATTGCCCAGGTTGCTAGCAGCGCGTTGAGGACGGCGAACCCGGCATTCACCCAGTTGGCCGCCTGATAACTGCGGGCAAAGGTGAGAACTGAGAAGGCGACGATCAATAACGGCGCTACCACATACAGCATGGGCGCGACGGTGCGGTTTTTGACCTTTGGCGTGCGCGCAAACGGGATCTTCTGGCTACTCAAGGCTTGTTGGATCGATTTAAGTACGCCACCCAGGTTAACCGGAAGCAAAATCAAGTTGAAACCGTAGATTCGGAGCACGTCGGACCGGTTGTACCCGCAGTACTTCAGATCGCTGGCCATGGCAAAGAAATACGGTAAGGCGGCCAGGACCACTAATGGGCTAAGCAGGCGCCCGTCGAACGGATAGGCCAGCATGAAGAGTAACCCGAAGCTGGACCAGGCAATCGACGCCATGTAATTGACCCGCAGCATGGTTTCGGCGGCCGAGACTGATTCGCTCTTATGCTTCGCAACCTGTAATCGGGCAAAGAGTTTCGGCACAATCAACAATCCACCATTGGCCCAGCGCTGGCGCTGCACCACCAAGGCTCCGAAGTCAGGCGGCGTCGCGCTGTAGCTCAGTCGTTCCGGATAATTAAGAAGTTTCCAACCGTGCCCGGCTAGGTCGATGCTGGATTCGGTGTCCTCGATCACGGTGCGGTCCTGAATGTACCGCTTGATTTCAAAGCCGCCAACCCATTCTTTCTCCACGATGTCATGCAGCGCTTCTTTGCGAATAATGGCGTTGGCGCCCACCCAGAAGGTGGCACCGTACTGCGTCATCCCTTGGTGCAGGATGTGCTGGATGTCGGTGGTCGCGCCAGCCAACCGTTCGATTCGTGTCGGCGCCCCCCGGAATGACGAGTACGGCGTTTGCACCACCGCCACGCGGCGGTGGTCAGGCTGCTGCATGAGGTGGACCAAGCGCAAGCAGTAATCACGGAGCAAGATCGAATCGGCGTCCAGGGTCAGTAGGAAATTGCTGTCAGGAACAACCAGGTTCGCTTGGGCGTCTATCGACACCGGCATCAGCGCCCGGCCGTCCGGCGTCTGGCGAATGCTATACGCTCCACCCATCAAACCAATATACGAGTTAAGATTCATCGCCTTGTTCGCCTCGTGAGATAAGGAAGTGTATGTTTTTCTCTCGAACACTTCAATCTCGCCGCTGAAAATCCACCGCAGACGTTGGGCCAATTGGTTGAGCCGATCCGGAGAGACGTACTGCCGGTCACGGAGCGACGTGGCTAGGGCTTTGGCGGTCAGGGAAAACTCATCGGCCAGCGCCCGAACCACTTGGTCGACAAAAAATATGTCCACATGATCTTCGATCACTTCTTGGTCAGCGAAGGTCTTGAGCCAAGTGGCGGCCCAGCGATACTCTGCGACCAGCAATTCTTGGGGGTGTTGATCAGCGGCCTTGTTTTTGCCCATGACACGCTGGGAACGGTGGAACCTCTCCCGCGGCTCGGCGAATTGTTGGGTAATCTCTCGGCCGATATTTCTGGTACGCGCCAACTTCCGCCGGGCGCTGTCCGTCGTCGGATTCGGATTATCGTCCACTAACAATACTATCCGCTTGGCCGGATATTCTTGCAACCAGGCGGAAATCAGCGTCTTGCGAATGACCGGAATTTCTTCGCTGTATGAAGGGATCAAGACGGTCAACGGCGGTTGATTGTCGGCGAAGTGATTTTCCAATTCCGCCCGCGGAACACGCACGTGTTTCCTGAACCGCTGGTAGGCACCCTGCCGGGCGAGCAGGTACATCAGCGCGGAAAAAGTCAGAAAAGTAACAACGGTGACGTAACTGACTGCCTGGACAGTAAATTGAAAGGTGTGTGGTCCATCAAAAAACTGCCGGATAACGGTGTCAACCAGATAGATAAACCAAAACAGCACGGTTAATACAATCGCGATCCGACTCGACGTGATTTTCCGATTTGACGGCCGGAAGTGCACAATCGGTAAAGGCGTCGTATTTTTTTCCGATCCCCATTGTCGCTTACGGGTCATGCTCGAACGTTAAGTAATCAAGAAAGTTAATTTTCTTATGGGCTCAGACCGCACATAAAATGACCCAAGACCTTAGCAGAACCTTATAAAAATGTCAAGGGGTGTTGCACTAAATTCCTGAACTCGTCGCTTCGTCAGAAGCGGGCGACACCCTGGAGTGACGTGACTCTGATGTCGGGTCAGTTGGAACAAGGCCCTGGGTTGTCCACCAATCGATATAGCGGCGTTCCGCCGCGGCCACCAGTCCGCCTATCCAAAATAAAAATCACCCCCATTCCAAACTGGCAATGGGGGCTAACTGAGACAAACCAGGGGCGCGGGGGTACAGCCGAAAGGCTACATCAGCCCGAGACGTTGGGCGGCGTTCCTCCAGGCATCCGTTGCGTTGACGCCTGAGCCGAGCGTCCGCCTGTAGTCCACCACCTGATGCGTCCAGTTTTGAACACAATGAGGGCACTTGTCCGTCACTGTCTTGAGGGTCCGGATATAGACCGCTACTCCATCATCGTAGGAGTAGGCGGTGGGGTGCTTCAGTATCACCAGCTCCTTTGGAGTCTTCGTGCTGTTGACGATGGGCATCATTCCTCCTGAGTGAGTGACTCGTGGTCACAACCGGCTACGGCCCAAGGAAAGCGTTGAACAGGCGATCCATGACCGCCAGTCGCCAGATTGTCACCACCCCGATCAGCAGTAGCGCCAATTGGTGCGGCCTCCACCTTTTTTCGTCGAAGGTCAGGACCGAGAATATCCCGCACAGCACCACGATGACCATCAGTACCGCCTCCGCTTCCAAGACTTGAAGTGTACGAAAGTCGTGGCCGACCAAAAAACGGTTCAGGCCCGTAGCCGTGCTGAGCGGCGAGATGAGGAGCACGATGAGACTCAGGACCAGGGCGAATTGGAGCATCGGTCGTTCTTTGACAAAGGTCGGCAACATACGTCCTCCCGTTAATAGGTCAGGTGTGGGAAACAGGTTGGGTGGAGCGAGCACTTTGACCCTAGCAATTTGGGGGGCGATGTCAATAGCCAGAGAGTGTTCTATCCTTGTCACATTCTCCTTCCAGGTAGCTCCGGCACTTCGAAATCCTCAGAATCTAGTAGCGAAATTAGAACCGGGTCACATAACCCACCAATCGGTATAGGCGCCGCTCCATCGCCAGCCAATTTTCCTTTCAAACCCGAGCTGGTTTGGTGTATAGTATGACTGATGCCAAATTCATCAACCCTGACCACCCGCCGAGCCTTCCAGCGCATGTGGGTGGCCGGCACGCTCGGCGCTTTCTTTACTGCGTTCGTCCGGAATATTCCAGCTGACATTCACACCCTTCACGCCTCACCTGCTGGCGTTGCCATACTTGATCGCAGTTTACGATATGGCTATCTGCTTTGGCTACTGGCGTATTTCTTCATCACTAACCTACTGAATGAGCAGGGGGACCATCCCACGACGCGAGAACTCGTGTTTGATGTGATCCAGTCCATCAGCGGGTTAACTGCGGCCTACTTGCTCGGGTTTATCGCTCAAAACACCGGGCTGGCAACCACAAACCACAGTGGAGCGGTGGTAGCGGCTAACGCTGTTATTCTGGTTATCGCGCTAACAGCCCTCTTTTTGTTCCGACAGTCAGCCATGAAAAACCTGAATCGTTTACGATTAACAGGCGCGGGTCTGGCGGCGCTGTCGCTGGCTGTCGGATTGCTACCAACCTCGGCTGTAGTAACGCTGATCCTGGCTGGACTAAGCCAGCTTGGTTTGTGGGGGACGCTATATTTATACATTCGACTTAGGCTCGGCGAAACGACAACCGCTACGACGGCGGTATAGCCTGGCCGGGCTTTGAAAGAAAATAATCATCGCGCACTATGAACATCGGGAAAAAGTACGTCGACGCCTACATCACAAAATCTGATCCAAAAGCCCGGCCGATTTTGCGGCAACTCCGACGAGCAATTAAAACCAGCGCCCCACAGGCGGTTGAGGGGATCAGGTATGGCATGCCGTATTACTCCTATTTCGGTCGGCTGACCTATTTCGCCGCTTTTCGGAACCACGTCAGTCTGTTCGTGATGGGTCGGGCCAAGATAACTTACGCTCAAGAGATCAAGCCATACCAAACGAGCCTAGCCACACTCCAATTCGCACTGGGCACCAAGATTCCTGTGTCCTTAATCAAAAAGTTGATAGTCGCGCGGGTGAAGGAAAACGACGCAGCCAAGAAAAAGTAGCACGAAAAATATCCAACCAGTGTTTGCGTAGCCGCTTGATTATGGTGTATTGTTAACTGTGACCGTAGCGCACCTTTCGGGAGGGAGCCATGTACCATTGGGATGGCACTATCACCATAAAAGCGGTTCTCACGGTGGTTGGCATCATCATACTTGCCGTGGTAGTGCTGGACTGGTGGAATACGCGGACAAAAAAACGGCGCGTGAAAACGGAACCGGCCAGCTTCGGCGAAGACATCGCCACGTACCACAACTAGGATCGTCATTAGGGACGATCCTCTTTTTTGTGGGGAGCAAACAAAACTTGCATTCGCCAGAACCGTAATTTTTGCGTATACTTAAAACATGATTCGCGGCAAAGCAACAAACAGGGCATTTAGTTTAGTGATCGCCGCCGGGTTGGCCGCCCTAATGACTTCTTCAACAACCCAGCCAGCGGCCGCTGGGTCATATTACACGACTGATTTTACAAAACCCAAAGATTTCACGATTGTTAAAAACGCTGATCTGTGGCACCTGATCGCCATCCACGCCTCATATGGTTCGCCGCCGCCTGGACAGCCGGCCAGTCCTGGTTTAATTCATTCCGTTTCCCGCGACCTAATTACTTGGCAGGACACCGGCGTCGCTATTCCGGTCGGGCCGACCGGGTCCTGGGATGATTATGATATCTGGGCGCCGACGACGGTCAAGGTCGGCGACACCTACCATCTCTGGTACGCCGGGGTGCAGGTGGTCGGTTCGCAACAGGTGCAAAAAATAGGTCACGCCACGTCGACCGACTTAACAACCTGGACCAAGGACGCCGGAAATCCGGTGTTCGACTGCGCGACGCTGGCCTGGGGCTACTGGAACATGAGCGATCCGGAAGGGATCGGGGCGGAGTGCCGTGATCCGTATGTCACCTGGGACGCCGCGCACAATCAGTGGGTTATGTTCTACACTACCCGCTCCCAGCACCTCAACCAGGATCCGATCCGTTACATCGATCACGCGGCTATGATTGGCGTCGCGACGTCCACCGATTTGGTGACATGGAACGACGCTGGATCGATTGTCACCACCGGCGGTTTCACCACCGAATCGGCCCACGCTTTCGTGCACAACGGCACCTGGTGGCTGGTCTGGACCGGCAACTGTAGTTGGCGCAGTCAGAAATGTTTGAAGTATGCGACGGCGCCGGCCGCGACCGGACCGTATACCGGCTACGATGATCTACCGGCCGTCGGTCCGGACGAATACGCCTCCGAATATTTTACGGACGGCGGGCTTGAGTATTTCGGTCGGGAAGGATGGGCTGGCGGCTGGCTTAATTTCGAACAGCTGGCCTGGTCCGGCAACACCTTCACACTGGCGCCCACGCCGTCGGGGACGGTCACCGGCCGAGTCTGGGACGACGCGAACGGGAACGGGCAGATTGAGGTCGGCGAAGCGGGGGTCGACAGTGTGACCATCGTGGCGTATCTTGATAACGGCGATGATATTTTTAATGGGGCGACGGATACCCCGATCGGGAGCGCCTATACTTTAAACACCGGCCCGCTGTCGGCTCCGATCCATGGTAACTACCAGCTGACTAATCTGCCGCTCGGCACTATCTGGCTCCGGCCGGATCCGTCGAACTTCGATCCCGACCAGCCGCTGGCCGGCACGAGTCTGCTAACCGCCAGCCCGGTCAAGTTTGTGAACAGCGCTTTTCAAACCCTGAGTGAGGCGAACTTTGGCGTCAACAGTCCCGATTCTATCCCGCCGTCGGTGGTGAACGACTTGCAGACGGATTAGAAATTTATATTAGCTGAATATTCTGGTTCGATGCGGCTTGGACACCAGCGGGCCCAGGCCATTTTATGGTACAATTCAGTTAGCTCGAACCCGCCCCATGTTCCACCTACGTAAACTCATCAAGCACATCGGGCCGGGGGTGATTACCGGCGCCTCCGACGATGATCCGTCGGGGATCGTCACCTACTCGCAAACCGGCGCGCGATACGGGTACGGGTTGTTGTGGTTGGCGCTGTTCAGCACGCCGCTGATGATGGCGGCGCAGGAGATTTCCGCCCGGCTGGGGATCGTCACTAGACAAGGACTTGGCCGGTTGATCAAGCGTTATGTGTCGAAGCGCGTGGCTTTTGTGTTAGCCCTCGGATTGCTGATCGTCAATACCGTCAACATCGGCGCCGACTTAAACGCGATGGGGGCCGTGACGCAACTCCTGAGGCCGGGTCCGACCTGGCTTTATTTGGTGGCTTTCGCGGTGATTATAATTTTGCTTGAAGTTTTTGTGTCTTATGCGAAATACGTTAACATCTTAAAATGGTTAACCTTAACCCTCCTGACTTATGTGCTGGCCACGTTTGCCACGCATCAAGATTGGGCGCACATTTTACGTTCGACTTTTGTGCCGCGGTTGAATCAAGGTCTAGCCGTTTGGCCGCTGATCACGGCAATCCTGGGCACCACTATTTCACCCTACCTTTTTTACTGGCAGGCGTCGGAAGAGGTTGAGGAAGAAAATTTATTGGAGAAGATTCAACAGGCCGTCAAGCCGGATGTTGACGGCCAGCTAAAAAAAGCGCGTTGGGATACGGTGGCTGGCATGTTACTTTCGAATGTGATTATGTTTTTTATTATCGTGGTGACCGCCGGCACGCTCCATCAAGCCGGAATTACGAACATCGAAAGCGCACGGCAAGCGGCGGAGGCCTTGCGGCCAATTGCCGGGTCATTCACTTTCTTCCTGTTTGCGCTCGGAATTTTAGGCACCGGATTATTGGCGATTCCGGTCCTGGCCGG
>JBGPHQ010000042.1:0-7838 GCA_041484505.1 Patescibacteria group bacterium | reverse complement strand
CCTGCGTGATTTCATTATCAGCTTGGACAAAGCCAAAGCCGACAAATTGCGCTACAAAGTCGAAGACCAGGTGGTGCGGATTTTTATAACGCCCTATAAGACTTCTTTGAGTGAGAAAGACCTGGTGTTTAGCCAGGGCGACTTCAATGTCGAAGTTGTGATGGCCCTGGGCATCAAAGACCGCTTCCAGCTAGACCAAGCCATTACCGCCCACGGCCGGATTTTGCACGACGCGACGGTGATTTCGGTCAATGCCGGGGCTGGCAACGCCCCACAACTTGGCCAGATAAACTGGGTTGAGCCGACGGCCAGCTCTTTGAGCGAAATGCTGGTAAGCATTAGTGAAGCCTTTGGGACAGGTTTGATTGATAACCAAATGGCTACGGCCTTTTTGACCGGCATTGTAGCCGCGACCGACCGTTTTTCTAACGCCAAAACTTCGCCCAAAGTTATGACCATGAGCGCCCAGCTAATGGCCGCCGGAGCTAACCAGCAATTGATAGTCAGCAAACTAGAACCGCCGCCTCCGCCGCCCAAAGCAGCGCCGCGGGAGCCTAAACCGCCTGCGCCGGACCCTAAGCCGCCAGCTCCTAAAAAAGGCACCTTGAACGTTTCACATGACGCTTCCAGGGCCGACAGTCCGGAAGTCGAAATCGCTCCTAACGAAATCCATATTGATGAACAGGGCAACCTTAAAACGGCCGCCGAGCTTAAGGCCGAGAAAACCAAAGCCAAACCACCCCAGTTTGTCGCTCCGCCGGCGATTCCAACCCCGGTAGCGGAACCGCCGCCGCCCCTCGAGCCGGAACCTACATTGCCGCCGCCTCCGGTAGAAACGCCGCCGCCGACACCCTCAAAACCAAACCAACACCCCTTTCAGGCACCGCCTCCGCTGCCCAAAGAGCCAGTTACCGAAACCCACGCCCACGAACTGCTGGATCCCCGGAGCCACCGTCCGGCGCTGGAAGCGCCTTTTACGGCCAATACCGAACCGGAGTGGACTGACCCCTATAACAGCGTGCCGATTGATCCCTTGAGCAGTCCGCCGCAGGGAGCTGACGGCTTATTTGGCCATTCGCTGAACGTAACTCCGCCAGCCAACCAGGCACACATTACGGCCTCGGATCTCGCCAGCCTTGATTCTCCCCCAGCACCGATGGTGAATGATGCCCGCAGTGCGGTAGAAACTGCCTATGCCGCCGCACCACCCAGCCCAGACTTCCCAGGGCAGGTAAACTCGTTAAACGCCGCGCCGTTGGGGCCGGAACTGCATACGCCGGCACCCGCGCCAATTAATAATGGCAATGGTACGCCAAGCCTCAATTTGCCGACCAACGGTCTGCCGCCCACGCCGCCGCCCGGGCCGCCGCCGATAACTTTACCGCCTCAATAGACAAAATTAACATCTTTCAATTCACAACAAATTAACATTTTTCAGCTGTCAGCTTTAAATTGAAAGCTTGTTGAACGCTGAAAGTTGTAAACTGAAAGCTGATATGGATGGATTTTTGTTGGTTGATAAACCGGCCGGATGGACGTCTTTCGACGTCGTCGCAAAAGTACGCAGCATTTTGCAACAAGCCAAGAGCCCAGAGCTAAGAGTCCATAGCAAGGGCCAAAAGCTCACGGCTATCGGCTCTCAGCTCTCAGCGCTTTCACCGAAGGTGAAGGTTGGCCACACCGGCACTCTGGATCCGGCGGCCACGGGGCTACTGATTTTGGTTGTAGGCAAATATACCAAGCGGGCAGGGCAGTTCAGTAAATTAGACAAAACCTATGAAGCCGAGCTTACCATGGGGGCAACCAGCTCCACAGGCGATATTGAGGGCGAAATTACTCCAAAAAGTAGCCGGAAACCGACAAAAAAGGCTGTGGAAGCCGTTTTGAGCACGTTTTTGGGCGAAATCAGCCAAACCCCTCCGGTATACAGTGCTGTAAAAATTGGCGGCCAGAGGGCTTATAAACTGGCCAGGGCGGGTAAAACAGTAGAGATCGAACCCAGAAAAGTGACTATTTATAGCATTTCAGATATCAGGTACGAATATCCGAAGCTAAGCTTTACCACCTCTGTTTCTAGCGGTACTTATATCCGCTCGCTGGCTGCCGATATTGGCGCCAAACTGGGCACCGGCGCCTATTTATCATCTTTACGCCGCACTGAAGTCGGCGACTTTAAAATCGACGAGGCTCTGGCCTCGGACAAGGTGGACTCTAACAGTTTAAAAAGCTGGCTCAGACAGTAGTTGCAATCTGTTGCCATTTTTGCTATAATTTGACACAAGAATGATAACGGGTGAAAAGAAAGCCAAGATCATCTCTGATCTGCAGGCTGGCAAGACGGACACAGGTTCGCCTGCGGTGCAGGTTGGTATTATGACAGCTCGGATTGCTGAGCTGACCGGCCATCTAAAGAAGAACAAACATGATTTCGCGGCCCGCCGCCGTCTGCTACAGCTGGTCGGTAAGCGCAAGAAACTACTGAAATATATCGCTGACCAGAGTGGAGAAGAGTACCTGGCTTTAATCAAGAAGCTCGGCATTAGACGCTAGACATTGGATGTTAGTAACTAGTATCCAAAATCTAGAATCTAAATTCTAGCAAGCATTAATAAGTTGGGTGATAGAGCACAGGTTTCCGCTTCGCGGATGCTTGGACCTTGTCACCCAGCCCGCCGAAATTTCAAAGAAATTTTTGCAGGTAAAAGAAAGGTGAAGAAGAAAAATTATGGCTGAGACCATAAATCCGTTCGGTAAAAAAATAATCAAAGTGAGCACCGACTTTTGCGGCCGGGAGCTATCCTTAGAAGTGGGCCGCGTCGGTTTTAGAACCAGCGCGTCAGTTATGGCTCGTTACGGTGACACGGTGGTACTAGGCACCGCCATGGTCAGCCCCGAAACGGTTGTGGGGCTGGATTATTTCCCGCTATCCATTGATTATGAAGAAAAGTTCTACGCCGCTGGCAAGATTAGCGGCTCACGCTTTATTAAGCGCGAAGGCCGGCCGTCAGATGAAGCAATTTTGATTGGGCGTTTAATTGACCGGCCGATACGTCCCTTGTGGCCAAAGGGCTACCGTCACGAAGTGCAGGGCGTAGCCACGGTTCTCAGCTTGGACCCGGATTTTAGGCCCGATTCCATCGCTATGGTAGCCATGAGCGCGGCCTTTATGCTGACCGGTGTGCCGTTTGAAGGGCCGGTGGCAAGTGTCCGCGTGGGTCTGGTGGACGGCAAGCCCAAAGCTTTTGCCAGCATCCAGCAGTTAGAGGAGGGTGAACTTGATCTGGTGGTCGCCGGGACCAAAGATGCCATCATGATGGTCGAGGCCGGCGCCCGTGAAGTGAGTGAAGCGGTCGTGGCCGAAGCTCTGGAATACGCCCACAAGGCTATCCAGCCGGCAATTAAGTTACAGAATGAACTGGTGCAAAAAATCGGTATAACCCTTCAAGAGTACCAGCTTATTTTGCCGAGTGAAGCTATCCAGCAGCGGGTCAATAAGTGGGTAGAGGGCAAGATGGGCAAAGCCCTGCGCGCGCCTTACCCCGAACGCAACGACCTGGTTTCCGATTTGCGCCACAAAATGCACGAACAGTTTCGCAAAGAGTCGGGCGAAGAAGAGTTCGCGGCGGCTAAAGCCGACTGGGATGAGGCCTTTGATATGGCCGTACACAAGGACGTACGCGAGGGTATCTTGGGTGAAGGCGTACGCCCAGATGGCCGTAGGCTCGATGAAATTCGGCCGCTGTCCAGCGAAGTGGGACTCCTGCCCAGGGCGCACGGCTCTAGTTTATTTACACGCGGCGTGACCCAGGCCTTAAATATCGTTACGCTGGCCCCGCTAAGCTACGCTCAGATGGTAGATACCATGGAACGCGAAGGCGAGCGGCGCTACTTGCACCATTATAACGCCCCCGGTTACACGGTTGGCGAAGTCCGGCGGCTGAGCGGCCCCGGCCGGCGCGAAATCGGCCATGGCTACTTGGCGGAGCGGGCCTTGAGTGCGGTCCTGCCGGCCGAAGCCGACTTTCCTTATACTATCCGCGCCGTGACCGAAATTATGAGCCAGAACGGAAGCACTTCCATGGCCGCCACTTGTTCGAGCTGTTTGTCATTAATGGACGCCGGTGTACCAATATCCGCCCCGGTTAGCGGTATTGCCATGGGCCTGATGACCGATGGCAAAAAAGCCGTGATTTTAAGCGATATCGCCGATGCTGAAGATTTTGCCGGCGATATGGACTTTAAGGTCGCTGGTACGGCCAAGGGTATTACGGCTTTCCAGATGGACATGAAAGTCCACGGCCTGCCGGTAGAGCTTTTGAAGAAGGCTTTAGACCAAGGGAAAACTGGACGGGCCGAAATCTTACACCACATGCTTGAAACTATTCCAGCCCCGCGCAAAGAAATGAGCCCGTACGCCCCCCGCGTCGAAGCGATTATGATTAACCCCGAAAAAATTCGTGAAGTTATCGGCAAGGGCGGCGAGACTATCAATAAGATAATTGCCGAGACGGGAGCCGAAATCGACATCAAAGACGACGGTACGGTAATGATTGCCAGCCCCGACAAAACCAGCATTGACGCCGCCATCCAATTTATCCGCATGCTGACAGCCGAACCGGAAGTTGGTAAAATATATGAGAATTGCCGAGTCGTCTCAGTACTTGACTTCGGGGCCTTTGTAGAAATTTTGCCGGGTAAAGAAGGTTTGGTCCACGTATCGGAAATGAAAGAAGAGCGGGTCGAAAAACCCAGTGACGTAGTAAAAGAGGGCGATAAAGTTACCGTTAAACTAGTAGCTATTGATGACCGCGGCCGCCTGCAGCTTTCCATGCGAGCAGTAGAGCGAGAGAGGAATAAGAAATAATGCTGCGAAGCCCCTCACTTTTTCAGGATGGAGTAGTCAGTAATCAGATTATGGAATGCCCAAAAAAAGTGTGCGGGAAAGCCGTCCAAAGAGAACTAGGCAAAAAAGGGGATAGCAGCGGTGGCTAATAAGCCGAAGAGGCAACAATTCCTAGATAGTTGGTGGGCCAGGATGCTGATAGGGCTTATCTATTTAGCTCTGGCCTACGGTTTCGCCAGCTTGGCCATCGATTCGGGAAGTTTAGTCGAATATGCCATCGCCCTGGGCTTTATTTACTGGGCCATCGTGCACCTGGTGCGCGGCGCTCGGCACGCTTTTTCCAGCTAACCATATAATTATGAGCAAAGAACCGACCAAAGCTGAACTACTTGAGAAAATTAAAGGAGAAATACTAGTGCAAAAAATCTGTCCGGAACTCGCTAAAAGCGCCACCCAGCTGGTTTTCGGCGACGGCGACCCCGATGCCGAGATAGTTTTTGTTGGTGAGGCTCCCGGCCAGAAAGAAGATGAGATAGGTTTGCCGTTTGTCGGTGCCGCCGGCAAATTTTTAGAAGAAATGCTGGCCGGCATTGGTTTGCAACGCTCGCAGGTGTACATTACCAACATCGTCAAGTACCGACCGCCGGGCAACCGTGATCCGTACCCCGAGGAAAAAGCTGCCTTTTTGCCGTTTTTGCGCAGGCAAATCGCGGCTATCAAACCCAAACTGGTAATAACTTTGGGCCGCCACAGTATGGATGTGTTACTGCCGGTAGGCTTGCAAATCAGCATCTGCCACGGACAGCCCAAGCGCTACAAAGGCCAAGTCTACATGCCGCTGTTTCATCCGGCGGCGGCATTATATAACGGCGCGATGCGCCAGACATTGATAGACGATTTTGCCAAAATTCCACGCGTGCTGGAGCTGGCTTAGAAAGAAAGTCAATTAACTTTTATCAAATAAGAAAGGATAAATATTAAACAAAATGCAACCAAAAAAACCACAATCACAAAATAGAGCTCCCTCACCACAACCAGCGGATGCTCCGCGGGGCTCGCGTCCGTCCCAACGGGGCAGACGTCAGAATGGACCTGCCGGTCCTAGCCGCAAGCCCGCCACGCAGGGCATAAGGAGCGTATCACGCGGCGCGGCTCTGAGAGCTCAAAAACGAACGGTGGCTGATGCTAACCGCATTGCCAACCAGTACCAAGATGCCTCGGCCACCGCCGGCGGTGCCGAGCGGCCCCGCCCGAGGCGGGCTAATGTCGTCGATGACAGTCCGCGCCTAAAAATCGTTGGACTGGGCGGCATGGACGGCGGCGGCAGTAAAAACATGCTAGTCATTGAGTACAAAAATGACGCTATCGTCATAGACTGCGGCAACGACCTCAGTGTTGACTTGCCAGGCATTAATTACGGCATCGCTGACACTACCTATCTGGACAGCATCAAGTCTAAGCTCCGGGCCTTCGTAATTACCCACGGGCACTTGGATCACATCGGCGGCCTGCCGCACATTCTGCCCAAATACAACGTGCCGGTTTACGGCAGCCGATTTACCATCAGCCGGATAGAAGAAATTTTCGAGAACTTCGGCCTGCCGATGCCAGATGGCTTTGAGCTTAAAACGGTCATCATGAACGAGACTACCCACGAACGACTCAAGCTCGGCGAGTTCTTTGTGGAGCTGGTGCGGGTCACGCACTCTATCCCGGGCAGTACGGCGATAGTCATAGACACACCGCTGGGAAGAGTCATTAATACCGGCGACTTCCGCTTTGACCCCAACCCGCTGGACCACGAAAAAACTGATATGGAGCGCTTTAAAGAACTGGCCCGGGAGGGCGTTTTACTGCTGATGAGCGAATCCACAACGACCGAGCGGCCTGGCCGCACCCCTAGCGAGTCGACCATTGAACAAAGCTTCATAGACATTATGAGTAGCGCCGAGGGACGTATTTTTGTAGGCCTGTTCTCTACCAACATGAACCGTGTACAAATGATCATCAACGCCGCCGTGCATCATGGCAAAAAAGTGGCCATGGACGGCCGCAGCATGGTCAGCACGCTGGAGATGGCCGTGCGCAACGGTTTCATGAAAATTCCCAAAGGTACTTTTGTACCGATTGCTGGCGCCTCCAGCATGAAAGCCGACCAGGTAGTAGTGGTCTGCACTGGTTCGCAGGGCGAACCCAATTCAGCGCTAGTACGTATGGCCATGGGCGACCACAAGCACATCCAGCTAAAAGGCCAAGACACGGTCATTTTGTCCAGCACGCCGATTCCTTACAGTGGTAACGACGCACTTATTCGGGCCATGGTAGACGATATGTTGCGCAAAGGTGTGCATGTTTACCGCCACGAATCGCGCGAGATTGACCATGTTGGCCCGCTGCACGTTTCCGGTCACGCCAGCCAGGAAGAGTACCGTGAAATGATTGCTATGCTAAAGCCAAAGTTCTTTTTGCCGGTCTTCGGTGACTACACAGCCAAGAAATACCATATTGACTTGGCGATTGAGACCGGCCTGCCCAGGGCCAATTGCCTTAACTTAGAAAATGGTCAGGTAATTAGTGTTAGTCAAAATAAGATGGAGCTGGACGGCGAAGTGCCGCGCGGTACGGTTTTGGTTGACCAAACCGGCGCCATCGTCAGTACCGTAGTAGTTAAGGACCGCGTTCTACTGGCCGAAGAAGGTTTGGTCGCTGTCATCCTGACTATCGACAAAAAAAGCGGCACGCTACTGACCAGCCCGGACATCATCAGCCGCGGCTTCATATATATGAAGGATAACGAAGAACTAATGACCGCTTTCCGTAACGAACTGCGCCGGGCCGTCACCCAGCGTTATAAGCGAGTTGATTTAGACCGCTTTAAGGCCGAACTTAAAGACTACGTCACCCACTTTTTGTACGAGCAGACCCAGCGTAGCCCAATAGTCATCCCGGTGGTCAATGTGATTGGTCCGCGCGGGGTAGAGAAGCCGCACAATGG
>JBGPHQ010000041.1:0-7867 GCA_041484505.1 Patescibacteria group bacterium | reverse complement strand
CACCGATTGTTTTAATTCAGGCACGGTTACTTGCTCCTGCCACTGGGCTTGAAGTTTTTGCAGTTCTGTTTCCAGCGCCAGGAATTCCCGTTCAGTTTGCTTCAATTCGGCTTCGTGCTGGCTGAGCGATGTTTGATGGCGGGCGATTGTTTGGGCCAGGGCGGCGCGTTCTTCGCGAAGCTGGGTCAGACTGCGCTGGAGTTCGTGGGCGCGGCGTTCTAAAAAGGCGGTTTCACCGGCGCCGGCGTTGGTGGCCGCCGATTCAAGCTGGCCCTTAATGACCGCCTGCCGTTCCAACGACCGGTTCTTCTCATCCAGAATCGTGTTGTATTGTTTCTGCAGGCCGCTGAACATTTCCCCGGCCGAGCGTTCTTGTTCGATCTGCTCGAGTTCGTGTTGAATCTTTTCCAGCTGGTGGGCGATAGTAGCGCGTTGTTTTTCCCGGGCCGCATGCTGGCCGTTAAGTTGACTGTGTTCGCGGTCCATCTCCTGCCAGCGCCACCCAAAATATTTTTGCTGGGTGGCTTGAAGTTTCTTTTCCACCTCCTCGCGCCGCTCCAACCGCCGCACTTGGCGAGTCAGCGACCGCAACCGCGGCTCGATTTCGGTCATGATCGCCTCGCCCCGAGTCAGGTTGTCCTGGCTGAGATCTAATTTTTGCCGGGCCTGATCTTTTTTTAACTGATATTGGCGAACGCCGGCCGCCTCGTCAAACAAATGTTTGCGGTCTTGCGGACTGGAGACCAGGAAAGAATCGATCATCCCCTGGCCGATGACCGAGTAAGTGCGCTGGCCAAAATTCGATCGCGCTAATAATAGCTGGATGTCCTGCAACCGCGCCGGTTGACGGTTGATCAGATATTCGCCCTCGCCGTCGCGATAGACGCGGCGAGTAATAACAATTTCGCTGTAGTCGACGGGGGCGGCGCCGTCGGAATTATTTAAAATCAGCGAGGCTTCGGCCACCCCGAGCCGCGATTTCTTATCCGAGCCGGCAAAGATGACGTCGTCGCTTCGTTTGCCGCGCAGGAGTTTTAACGATTGTTCGCCCAGCACCCAGCGAATCGCATCAGCCACATTCGACTTACCCGAACCGTTCGGCCCGACAATGGCCGTAATGCCGCGTTGAAAATCGAGTTGGAATTTATTGGCAAACGACTTAAAACCGTGAATTTCTAGTTTAGCGAGATACATGTCGCGGGTTTTATAGTTTGTGTTGCAAGCGCAGGATGAAAAAGCCAATCATGGCAATGGCGGCCACCAACTTAACCAACGTCCCGCCCATAAAAGCGATAATGGTGTAATTGCCCGTCTGGTAGGAGTAAACGCGATCGCGCCCGCGAATTAATTCGCTCACGACGGCGCCGATGATCGGTCCGATCAGGTAGGTGGCAATAGCGCCAAAAAACGTGCCCAGGCCGCCGCCGATGACGGCCCCCAAGATTCCCCACGGCCCGGCTTTCAATTTTTGCACGCCGCTCCGGCTGAGGGTGTAATCAAGAATGATAGTGCCGAGCGCAATCAGCGAAAGCCACATCATGAACTGCTGGGACACGTCGGTATAATGATGCGCTACGGCGTAGATAAAAATACCGAACCAGATCGTCGGAATCGACGGCGCGATGGGGAAAATAATACTAACTAATCCGCCGAGGATGAGGGCAAAGCTGACAATCGACGACAACGTTTCAATCATCCAGCATCACCATAGTGAATATGTGTATTTTTTGGACAATCATATGTTTATCTGACAAACATAATGTTATTTCCATGGCATTGTTCGGGCGATGGTGGCGCTGGATCACCCCTGCCAGCCTTTCGCCACCAGGCCGTTAAAAGCGGCGGCCACCTGGGCTTCCTGCTTCGAGGCGCCTTCACCGGCGGCGATCTGCTCGTCGTTGATAAAAATCCCGACTAAGAAGTGCTTATCGTGGTCGGGGCCCCACTCCTTCAGGACTTTGTAGTTGGGGGTGACGCCGACTATTTCCTGACTCATTTCTTGAAACTTACTTTTCGGGTCGATGTACAGTTCGTTAGCGAGGATGTGCGGCAGTTTGCTGATGATATGCGTCTCGATAAAAACTTTGGCCGGATCGGTTCCGCCGTCTAGATACAGGGCGCCGATAATTGCTTCGACCGCGTTGGCGTGGATATTCTGTCGCGCTTTCGATTGCTTATCCTTTGCCTCGCCGCGCGACAACATCAACCATTTATCGAGGTCGAGCTCCTTGGCCACTTCCGACAGACTCTTGGCGTTAACGATACTAGCCCGCCAATTTGTCAGGTCGCCCTCGGGGTTGGGGTAGTGGCGATAAAGATGGTCGCTCACGACAAGTTCGAGCACCGCGTCGCCGAGGTACTCTAGGCGCTCGTTGTGTCCGAGCGCGAAGTCCGGATTCTCGTTCAGGTACGACCGATGGACCATGGCCTGACGGAGCAGTTGGTCGTCACGGAAAGTGTAGCCGAGGGCGGTCTGCAGTGATTCGAGCGGGGACATAACAGTCATCAGACGGAAGCAGGCGGAGTTGACGTGAGCGGTGACTGGCTCGGAATTTTGCCACTGGCTTGGAGGTCGCGAAAAATCGCGCCTAGCACCCCATTCACAAATTTACCGGATGATTCACCGCCAAACCCTTTAGCGACTTCAATCGCTTCGTTAATCGCGACTTTTGGCGGGACGTCCGGCGAGAACATCAATTCAAACACCCCGATCCGCAAGACGTTGCGGTCGACGATCGTGATCTGTTCGAGCGGCCATTCCGGCGCGTATTTAGTAATTGTCGCGTCGATCTCGTCGCGGTGGGCCATGACGCCGCTGAGCAAGGCTTCGGAAAATCCCTGGTCGGAAAAATCCGGCGCGAATTGCTTAAAATTCTCTTGGAGTAGGTCCAAAATATCGTTTTTGACCCGACCATTAAAATCCCATTCGTACAGGGTTTGCATGGTGATCGTTCTGGCGAGATGGCGGTTGGACACGTCAGTTGTAAGATTTAAAATTAAAGCGCGCCGAACTACTGCTTCTTTTCGGCGGTTTCTTGTTTGTCCTTATCGCCACGGGCGGCCTTGGCTTTTTTGGCCCGTTTTTCCACTTTGGAAGTGATGTTCAGCACCGGCCGGCCGTTATAATAGCCGCAGTGCGGGCAAACGTTATGTGGCTGAATTTTGCGCTGGCAATGACTGCAAACTGATAGACGATATGTTTTAAGAGCGAAATGGCTGGCGCGTTCGCGTTTGCTTTGTTTGGTGCGGCGTTTGGCGGGGAGACCCATGGTGAGCAGTTTGTTAGCCTATTAGTAATTAGCTCGTTAGTTGTGAGCTCGGAACGGAATGAGTATAACATTTTTTTTGAAGTTTGGCAAGCGGTCGTCGCTGTTTTTTTGATCACCACGACTCTGTACTCAGGCAGGAGGGCCAAAAAGCCCGCGTTGTGGTAATACGTAACGTCGCTAGGTGGAGAAAATAATGTACACCACCACGATGACACAATTTTCCCCAGCTGGTATTCCGTTTAAGTGTTTTAAGTTCCTGCCAACTTTAAGCGGTAGAGCCGCGTAATAGCTATATTTTTAAACTTTTCGTATCGGGGGAGCGAAGTTATCAAATCCCGCGTGGGCGTTAATCCTAAATCTTCTATCATGGTCAGTCCGGCCAGGTTGGCCGCCCGATTGTAGTATGGCGTGGTGCGAACAATATCAGCCAAAACGCCCTGCTCCCGCGTGATTTGACTGACATATTCCTCGTCGCTTATGTTTTCATATTTCGCGTTTTGTAACGGTCGTGGTTTTTTGTAATATACAAAGTCAGGAACGATTATTTGGATTTCTCCCGTTGGTTTTAACCACCCGGCTAATTGTTTGAAAGCCGCCGTTACGTCGGCGACATGCACAAAAACCATAACCGCCAGAATCAGATCATAGGTGCGGTTACTATTGAACTGTTCTAGGTCAGACTGGTGTAGATGGATATTCGGAAAATGCTGATGCCCCAGACGGATGTTATTAGCACTAGGATCAAATCCTTCAACCCGGTGAGCGCCTGATTGTTTTATGAGTTCTGCCAACCAGCCAGTTCCGCAACCAACATCAAGAACATCCGCGCCAACCCAAAGGTGCTTAAAGCGAAGCAAGTAGTCGTAAAAAAATTTTCTAGTCGGCGCGCCTAAACCAAGTTCGCTTTCCCAATGGAGATCGGGCAAATCATATTGGTGGGGGTCTACAGCGCGCTGGTAGAGTGGACTCGGCATTCAGACCAACGTCACGCTGGCAACCTTGTCTTTCGCATCATTAAACCGCATAATCCGCACGCCATGTTAACGATACTCCTCGACCGTGACCGTCCAATCGCTTCCGGCCGAAATGTCCAGGTAATACCGGCCGGCCCCGTAATAATTCGTCTTGGCCGTCGTCGCGCCGATAGTGTTGACCAATAGTTTCTGGTACTCGTTATTCACGGCGTCATATACCACTACCGCAAAGTTACTACTCCCCGGATAAACCCACGAAACACGCCACGGTGAACCGCTAATGGTAAACGAGTCGGTGGTCTGATCGACGGCGCCCGAGAATGTTGTGACGGCGCGCCATTTACGCTTTGCGTTTGCGTCGGAATAGCCGGCTTTCTTCGCATTGCTGACCGAACCAAAACACGTATATTTTCCCTTGGTGATATCAAACTGTTTGGTCGCGGTCAGGCCAACAACGGCCGGACATTTAATGGCCAAGGTGGCCGCGCTCGCGGCTGAGGAGACGAATAACAGAGCGACAATGAACAGGAGTTTGGTCATAACATTTTCAGTTAATCGCATAATTAAACCAACGTCACGCTGGCAACTTTGTCTTTCGCATCATTAAACCGCATTATCCGCACCCCTTGCGTGTCGCGGCCGAGGACGGAGATTGACTTGAGCGGTAGGCGGATGACCTGGCCTTTGGTGGACATGACGATCAGGTCCTGCACTGTGTCTTGGCCGTTCACAATCGTGCCCGAGGTAATTTTTCCGGTTTTGTCGGTGATCTTGGCGGTTTTGATGCCAGAGCCGCCGCGGCCCTGGACTTTGTAAGCGGTGACGGCCGTTCGTTTGCCGAAACCGTTGGCCATAATGATCATCAGTTGCTCGCTCTGGTCGGTTTTGCCATGATCCATGATGTCCATGCCGACGATTTCGTCCACCCCCTTCATTTTCATGCCGCGCACGCCGGAGGCTGAGCGCCCCATCGGCCGGACATTCGTCTCCTGGAAACGGATGGACTGGCCGTTAGCGGTCACCAACATAATGTGGTCCTGGCCGCTAGTTGGCTTGACCCAGCGCAAGCGGTCGCCGGCTTTTAACTTGATCGCGATCAAACCAGATTTTCGGACGTTCTTGAATTCCTCGAGATCGACTTTCTTGATGACGCCGTTTTTAGTGACCATCAGCAGGTATTTGAATGGCGTCAGGTCTTCCATGCTTAATACATTGGCCACTTTTTCCTCGCCGGTCAGTTGCAGGAAGTTGACGATCGCTTGGCCTTTAGCGGTGCGCGAGGCGGCCGGGATATCGTAAGCCTTCATCTGGAACAGGCGACCGGTGGTGGTGAAAAACAGGATGTCGGCGTGGGTCGTGGTCGAGAAGAAATGTGAGACGGCATCCTCTTCTTTGGTGGTCAGGCCGATGACGCCTTTGCCGCCGCGGCTTTGAGTTTTGAAATTTTCCGGTGACAAACGCTTGATGTAGCCGTCGGTAGTCAGGACCACGACCGTCGCTTCGTTCGGAATCAAATCTTCCTGGGTGAACGTCCCGACCGCGCCTTTGACGATCTCGGTTTTACGGGCGTCGCCGTACTGGGCTTTCAGGTCGGCCAGTTCCTGTTTGATGACGCCCATAATTTTCTTGGGCGAAGCCAGCAGGGTTTCCAACTCTTTAATCAGCGCCAGTTTATCCTTATGCTCCTGCTCAATTTTCAACCGTTCCAAGTTAGCCAGCTGTTGTAAGCGCATTTCCAGGATGGCTTGGGCCTGTTTTTCCGTTAACTTGAATTTCTTGATGAGGTTAACTTTCGCTTCGTCCTTATCCTTTGACTTCTGAATGGTGCGGATCACATCCTGGATGTTGGCTAGGGCGATCAGCAGACCTTTGAGGATGTGGTCGCGATCTTTAGCGCCCTGCAACTCGAACTCGGCCCGGCGGCGGACGACTGTTTGGCGATGCTTCAAATATTCTTCGAGCACCATTTTTAAGGTCAGGACGCGCGGCTGGATGCCGTCGACCAAGGCCAGCATGTTGACGTGGAACGTTTCCTGGAGCTGGGTCAGGGTGAACAGCCGGTTCAGCACTTTTTTCGGATAAGCGTCTTTCTTCAATTCAACCACGATGCGCACCCCTTCGCGATTCGATTCGTCGCGCAAGTCGCGGATGCCTTCAAGTTTTTTGTCTCGCACCAATTCGGCGATTCGTTCCACCAGGGTGGACTTATTCACCTGATATGGGATTTCGGTGATGATAATATTGAAGGCGTTGCCCTTGCCCTCGACGATCTCCGCTTTTCCCCGGACCACAATCGCGCCCTTCCCCGTCGCGTAGGTCGATTTGATGTCGGCCTGGTTGTAGATGATTCCGCCGGTCGGAAAATCTGGTCCTTTAACGAACTGGGTCAAGTCATCGACCGAAGCTTGGGGGTGATCGATCAGGTGAGTGGCCGCGTCGATGACTTCGCTGATGTTGTGTGGCGGAATGCTGGTGGCCATGCCGACGGCAATACCGACCGTGCCGTTGAGGAGCAGGTTCGGGAGTTTAGCCGGCAGGACGCGCGGTTCTTGGTGCGAGCCGTCGTAGTTCGGCGCAAAGTCAACGGTATTTTTCTCGATGTCGGTCAGGAGTTCGCTCGAAATCTTGTCGAGACGTGACTCGGTATACCGCATGGCGGCGGGACTGTCGCCGTCCATCGAACCGAAGTTACCCTGGCCGTCGACCAGCGGGTAGCGCATGGCGAAATCCTGGGCCAAGCGGACCATCGCGTCATAGACCGAAATGTCACCGTGCGGGTGATACTTACCGAGCACTTCGCCGACGACGGTGGCTGATTTGCGATACTTAGTGCCGGGCCGCAAGCCAATCGTCCACATGGCGTAAAGGATGCGCCGCGCGACCGGTTTTAATCCGTCCCGCACATCAGGCAAAGCACGCGCCACAATGACGCTCATCGCATAGTCGAGGTACGATTCCTGCATTTCGGTCACCAGCGGACGCGGTTCGATCTGGCCGATGGTGAAGGAGTGAGGTGGCTTATCAGGCATGCGGAGTTATTGGTTGGTGAATTGCGGGAAAACTTGTTGATCGAGATTGCGAATTTCTTGCTCGGCGGCGGTCGGTTTAGCCGGGCTGGGCCAGCGGACCGACTTGATTAGCCTGGCCGCTTCTTGGAAAATGTTCGGTCCGGCCGGCCCGGACAGTTCGATCTGGACGACGGCCAACCAACCAATAATTACCAGCACCGTACCGCCACCGACTAGCCACCACATCAGCCGCCGCCGTCGATCCTCCGGCCAGTCATGGACCGATTGATTAATCGCGCGCACCGACGGGACGCTTTGAAACTTCTCTTTGTTCGTTGACTTGACTACCGGCGCCGGCCGGAGTTCAGCCGGTGAAACAGGTGGCAGAGTGGTCGGGGCGGCGCGGGAATCGATAGTAACCTTAACCGGAATTACCCGCTCGTGCTTGGCTAGGCTTTTTCGCCGCGCCGTGGCCATGCTAGACACTAAGCACCACCACCTGCGTTTCCTCGACGGGCAGGTCTTTCTTAATGATTTTTAATTTGTCGATCGGTTGATTAGATTTCGCACCCATTTCTTTAAGGAATAACGCGGTGTCCGCGTAGCCGGCGTTACT
>JBGPHQ010000040.1:0-7970 GCA_041484505.1 Patescibacteria group bacterium | reverse complement strand
ATCCGGTCGTAGTCAGACGTCGATAATTAGCTATGCCGTTTCTTCTTAACGCGCGGCGCATCGACATCGACACCGGCGGAGGTTCGCAGGTCGTTTTGCTTCGCGGCCGTGACGCCGACGCGTTTGGGATTGTACCAGGTGACCGGATTCAATTAACTTACGGTCAGAAAATTCTAACCGTGGCGACCGACATCACCCACCATTCAATCCGGCATGGCGAGTTAGGCATTTTTGCCGACGTTTGGCAAATTCTTAAACCACGCATCGGGGCCGCCGTGACAATCGAAGTAATCGCCCGTCCGGCTTCAGTCGAAGCGATTAAGAAAAAACTGCTGGGGCAAGAAATTTCGGCCGCGGAGATAGCGGCCATTATCACCGACATTTCCCATCGTCAATTAAGCACGATTGAGACGACATATTTTGTCGCCTCCGGGTACGTCAAACCATACTCTAATCGAGAATTAATCGCCATGGTCGATGCGATGGCCAAAACCGGCGAGCAATTCCGTTGGGGTCGGCGGCGGGTAGTTGATAAGCATTCGGTCGGCGGTCTAGCCGGCAACCGCACCACTATGGTGGCCATCCCGATTATCGCCGCCTTGGGCTTGTTGATTCCCAAAACGTCGTCTCGCGCCATTACCTCGCCGTCGGGCACGGCCGACACGATGGAAGTCTTGGCGCCGGTCGCGTTTAACGCCGCCCAGGTCCGGGCCATCGTCCGGGCGGCAGGCGGCTGTTTAATCTGGGGCGGGGGATTAAGTATCGCCCCGGCGGACGATCTGATCATCCGGGTTTCAAAACCACTTTCGCTTGAACCGTACGATAAAATGATTGTTAGTATTTTGGCTAAAAAAGTGGCCATGGGCGTAAAATATCTGCTAGTTGACGTGCCTTATGGACCGGGGACAAAAGTGCCCAGTCGCGCGGTCGGACTGAAGATTGAGCGGCGTTTTCAAACAATTGGCCGAGCCTTTGGCATGAAAATTAAAGTCAAGTTTGATTCCGCTCGGCAACCAATCGGCAACGGGATTGGTCCGGCGCTTGAGGCCCGCGATGTGTTGCGCGTCCTGCAACGAAAATCTAACCGGCCGCGCGATTTAGAATTAAAAGCGGTGGGCTTAGCCGCCGAATTAGTGGAATTAAGCGGCGCTGGCCGACGCGGTCGGGGGCGGGCCTTGGTTACTGACGTCTTGAAAAGTGGGCTAGCCTGGAAGAAAATGCAACAAATTATCAAACTACAGGGTGGTCGACCGGACATTGACGCGGAAGAGGTTTTAGTCGGGGCGCTGACCTATAATATTCGTGGCCAGCGACGCGGAATTGTTGATCGGATCAATAATCGGGCCATTGATGATATCGCCCGCATGCTGGGTGCGCCGGATCATAAAATGGCCGGCCTGTACTTACACCGGAAATTAGGACAACGCGTGACTCCGGGTCAAACCCTAATCACCTTGACTAGCCAGTCACCCGACCGTTTGACGCTCGCCCGGCGATCACCGGCCTTGGCTGATTTGGTCCACGTTCGAGCCGCATGAATTTTAGTCTGCGCTTGCCGTTCGGAGTTAAGTTCAGCGAGCGCACGCGTTACCGCTGGTTAGAGGCCTTGCCCGGCGGGTGCGTATGGCTGACCTTATTGTTGGCGGTGGGATTATCATTTGCGGCGCCGGCCTGGGCGATTGGTTTCATTTTATTGTTCGACGTGTATTGGGTTATTCGCGTCCTTTACGTCATGGGTTATTTGGCCCTCGCTTATCGTCGTTACCACCGCGAGATTAAAATTAACTGGTTGGCCAAGACAAAAGTCCTACCAGCCTGGGAAAATATTTTACACCTGATTATTATTCCTACTTTTAAGGAGCCGGAGTCGGTTTTGGATAATAGCTTAAACTCATTATTGCGCGTCGCTTACCCTCAGCAAAAGTTCATCGTGGTGTTAGCGACCGAGCGTCGCGATGCCGCCGTGGTTCAACCGTTAGCCGCTCGATTACAAAAAAAATATGGCGCTTCATTTCGAACTTTTTTGGTGACGGAACATCCGGACGATTTAGTCGGCGAGATTGCCGGTAAAGGCGCCAACATTGCCTGGGCCGGACGCCGCGCCAAAGAATATATCGACCAACAACATTTGCCTTACGACCAAATAATCGTTTCGACTTTTGATGCCGATTCGGTCGCCCATCCGCAATATTTCAGCTATTTGACTTATACCTGGCTGAACAATCCCGACCGTTGGCACACGAGTTATCAACCGATTCCACTGTTTCATAACAATGTCTGGGACGCCATGGCCTTAATGCGGGTGGTCGCGACTAGCACTACTTTTTGGTTGCTGGGCGAAACAATGCGACCCGACCGGCTGTTCACTTTTTCTTCGCATAGCATGCCCTTTACCGCTTTGGTCGACGTCGGTTTTTGGCAAACGGACGTGGTGTCTGAAGATTCGCGAATTTTCCTGCAGTGTTTAATTCACTATGATGGCCGGTACACCGTGACGCCGATGTATATGCCGATCTCGATGGACACCATTCAAGCCGCTTCGATCTGGCGGAGTTTAGTAAACCAGTATAAGCAAATCCGGCGTTGGGCTTATGGCGCCGAAAATTTTCCGTATATGGCCTGGAATTTCATGAGCCCCAGCAGTTTACCTGGATCGAAGAAGATCAGGTTACTGTGGAACCAATTCGAGGGCATGTATTCCTGGGCCACCGCGCCGTTGTTAATCACGCTTGTCGGTTGGTTGCCGTTCCAGGTTCACAATTTGGCGGCCGACAATTCAATTTTAGTTCAAAACGCCCCGCTCGTTATTCAGCGGTTGATGCTAGGGGCCTTGAGCGGGATGATAATTTCGGCGGTCATTAGCACCGTCATGTTGCCTCATCCGGCTAAACCCGTGGCCTGGTACCAATGGGCGATCATGGTTCTGCAGTGGTTGTTATTGCCGGTGACCATGATCGTTTTCGGTTCAATTCCGGCGATTGAATCACAAACCCGGCTGATGCTCGGTAAATATCTCGGTTTTTGGGTGACCGAAAAAACCCGTTCCGCTAGTTAGCCTAATACCGCGCCAATAAAATCCGGATAACTACCAGGCACGGTCCGCGCCGGTTGCGCCTGGCGGCCGGCAAATTGGATTAAAGTCGGGACCAAGATGCCGTCGCGACAAGCAATTCCCCAAGCGGTTTTAAGCCGGACGATTGTGCCGGGCGGAGCGGAAACTGATTGATGGTCAATTGAGGCCGCCAGCAATTTAATTTCTTTGTTTTTCCAGATTGTCCAGACGCCGGGCCAGGGTTGATAAGCGCGGATCTGGCGTTCTAAAAAAGCTACCTGGTCCCAGTTAGCGCGCCCGGCTTCACGGTTTAAGCGCGGGGCTAACGACACACCGTCTTTAGGTTGGGTCCGGGGTTTTATAGCGCCGGACAGCCAGTCGGTCAGGGTGGGAATGATTTCCGTGGCGGCTAGAGTTGATAAACGTTGCTCCAGGCTGAGCCGGGTATCGGTCGGCTCGATGGCCGTAGGTTGTTGAGTCAGGATCGGCCCGGTATCACAACCGGCATCCATCAGCATCATGGTCACCCCAGTCCCATGATCGCCGTGTAATATCGCGGCGCTAATCGGGCTGGCCCCACGATATAGCGGCAGGAGCGAGCCATGAATATTTAAAGCGCCACGTGCGGGCCGGGCTAGGATGGCGGGTGGCAGAATTAATCCGTAAGCTGCCACGATGTAAACATCGGACGGATATTGTTTGAGTTGTTCAATTGCTGAACTATTTTTTAGACTGGCCGGAGTTAAGACCGGATAACCGAGCGCTGTAGACCAAGCGGCCACTGGTGAGGCCGTCAAGGATTGTTTCCGTCCGACCGGTCGAGCCGGTTGGGTCACGACCGCGGAAATAACGAACCGTTTATCATTGGCCAGCGCCTGGAAAGATGGCAGGCCGAACGGACTAGTCCCAAAAATAACCAGGCGGATTTTCACGGCAATAACTCCTGACCGCGAGTATAGGAAGTCGCGTGGTCGATAAACAACACGCCGTTTAAATGATCGATCTCATGTTGGATCACGCGGGCCAATAATCCGGCCACGGGCAAGGTGAATTTAGCGCCGCGGCGATCAAAAGCCAGAACAGTAATTTCGGCGGGTCGCGATACTAAACCGAAGACATCGGGAATAGATAAGCACCCTTCTTCTTCGGTCAATTGCTGGGGGCTCGGATTTGTCAGGTGGGGGTTAACCAAAACTAGCGGTTGGTTGAGTTGGCGGTCGACCGCTTCAGAAATGACAGCGATTCGCGTTGACTGTCCGATTTGTGGGGCGGCCAAACCAATCCCCTCGGCCCGGCGCATGGTGGCGATCATGGCGTCAATTAACAACTGAAAATCCTGGCGGTCAGTTAAATTCAGATCAACCGGGGCAGTCGATGTCCGCAACATGGTGACATCAGCCGGGTTGAAAAGCGACCAAATCCGGAGCGGGGCAACACGTTTCATGGCTGACAGTGTAAGCCAAACATTGATTAATGTCTAGTCACGCCAAGATATCGGATGGCGATCCAGTTGCCACGGTGTGGGAAAGAATTTGAGCCAAGGAAAATTTTTTGCGTCAGTCTGCTGGGGAAAGGTCAGTAATAACCGCCAGACGGTGTTGATCGTTGATTTTAACGGCGGTAACTTAGTGACGGTCCAACCGGCTCGTTTTTCCGCCGCTAACGAATTAAACACCTGGTCGAAGATGGCCGGCTGGCCGCGATACCGCGCTATCCACTGCACCGTAAACGGCGGCAATGATAAACGTTGACGTTCGGTTAATTCATGGCGATACCAAGCGGTGGCATCGGCCTGGAGCCAGCGTTGCCAGAAGGGTTGATCGGGGGCAAAGGTTTGGATTAGAAATTTGGTGGCCGGAACTTCGGCCTGAATGCGAGCTAGATACTGCCAGGCTCGTTCCGCGGTTGAGTAATCGGGAATGTTAAGCAAACTGTCGCCGGAAACAATAATGACCGCTGATAAATTTTTAATCGCTCGCAGATGATGGTAGGCTTGATAAGAATCAACCGCGATATCAGCGCTGACCGCCGGATTAACGACCGGCGCGACCGACGCCGCCGGCCAGCGCTGTTTGATTAAGGACGTGATTTGTTCAATTCCTAAGCCGCGCACCGTCCAGTCGGTGCCGTGACAACGCGGACAAGCAACTTGTAACGAAATTTTTCGTTGACAAAAACCACAGTGAGCATCATCAACGGTGCCGCGAAAAATTGTGACACGTTGGCCGCATGACGGGCAAACCTGAATGTAACCGCAACTTCGGCAACGGCTAGTGCTGGCATAGCCGCGTCGCGGTCCGATACAAACGACTCGACCTGGCGTGGTTAAGGCTTGATCTACCACGGTGATCATTTCTTCCGACAGCCAATTAAACTTTTCCGGGTGGTTGAGCGAAATTAAAAGGCGGTTCGAGGTGGTCGCCGGCGGAGTGAGCGGACGTCGTTGATAAAGCGCCAAAGTCGGAGCTGAAGTGGTCGCCGCGTAAGGGCGGCCGAGTTGATTGAGAATATCCCGGGTGTCATAACGCGGGTGTTGGGCAGTTTGTTTATGGCCAGGGTGTTCTTCTTGGTCGAGGGTAATGAGCGGCAGGCCGGTGAAGGGGAGTGATAAGGCCCGGAGGGTGCCGATAATTAGTAGCGGTTCGCCTTGCCGCGCCCGCTGACATATTTTCGCGTAGGCGGCCGGTGTGATGGTCGAATGAACAGTTTGACATGTCAAGCCGTGAGTCTCTGCTTGAGCCGTGAGGTCTTCAATATCAGCGATGGTCGGACAGATTACGACCTGAGAAACTGAACGATGATGGCTAGCGCGTTCGATCAGCCAATTTATGGCTTGAACGCGATCGGCGTACCAAAAAACCTCATCTTTCGCCGGCGACGATACGGACTCAATTTTTTTTGATGCTTTATACGCGGCAAATATTTTACGGTAGTTGGCTAGGGATATTTTTGGGAGCACGCTGTATAGCACATCGCCCAGCGAGACCGATCCACTGGCGGCCAGCACCTGGCAAACTTGTCGTTGCCAGGGGGTCATCAACGGTTTATCCAAAATTACGTTAACGACTTTTTGAATATTGGCAAGACCTGGCGCGAGATCCGATAATTCCCAGACGACACCTAAGACCTGGCGTTTTTGCAGCGGAATTGTAACTAAGTCACCGGCCTCGAGGTAAGTATCATCGGGGATTAGATATGTCAGCCAGGGCCGATTGATCGGCATCCGCCGCACCGGCACCACCTGAGCGAACGTCATGGGTTAAGCCGGAACGAGGCGGTCAACAAACCGACGCCGAGCGGCGCCTCAAATGACATGATCGTGCCGCTGGTGGTCATGCCGTTCAGCGCGCTCAGTAAGGTCAGAATCGGGCCATAGCCGCAAGTGGCCGCGGAAGTATCAACTACGGTCGCCTGACCCGGATCGACCGCCACGATGGCTGATGACCATTGTTTTTCTTCAATGGTCGCGCGGCGATTGCTGCCCGGCGAACGGTCAGCGCGGCGCGTTAAATCAGCCGAGGCCAGTATCGCGACTCGAGTCGGAGCGGCGGCGAAATGGTTATGTAAAACGGCGGCCAAACGAAGTAATAATTCCGGTTGTTGGTGCGGCGTGGCGATGGGAATAATCGGCACGTCCGGGGCCGGGCCGAGAAAAAAATAGAGCGGCACACTTGAGCCGTAGTCCAACTCGTCATAAGTTTGCAGCAGTAATGGAAGGTGCTCACGTTCCGCCACGGTTTTTATGCGGTGCGTTTCCGCGATCGCTCCGGTCGCCACCACTTGGGTTTGCAAATCGCCGAATTCCTGAAAACCGCCGCGGTAGTGCTCAGCGGCGTGAACCACAATCGCGTCGTCGTAGGCCGGACCGTGCGGCGATAAGACCACGATACAATCCGGAGCGGCGGCATACCATTCTTGAGCCAGTTGCTCCATTTTTTCTAACGTGACCTTGAACAACCCGGTGTGGCCTTTGGCGATCGAGGGAATTAGAAGCGGCGAATGGGGCACGACCGCCGCGGCAACGATCGGCATGGCGATTAGTTGGTGGCGAGTGAAACTAAGCCGGTGTCGACATCAAGCGTCTGACCTAAGGGGTGGACGTTGATCGATTTATCGCTAGTTTTTATCAGGTTTTTCATGATTTTATCGAAGCCGTAGGCAATGGCGGCGCTACGGCTGGCGATTGGCAGACGGTAGCCGTTGGAAATGAAGTAAACCGGGCCGCCGGTTTTACTTTGCACCAGCTCGCCGTCGCGGAAACCGACCGGGACACCCCAAGTGTAGGTGGCTAACTCTTCGGTGGTGGCTTTAATGGGTTTGCGTGCGCCAAATTGCGATTTATAAATATCGCCGCCGGGGACAGGATAACGGATGCCGTCTTTAACGTAAAATATCATGCCGTTTTTCTTGTTTTGCACAATCGCGCCGGCCGGATAAATGTCCGCGGTGGTAATCGCCGCGCCGTCAGGGAATTGGGATAGCACGTCCCAATTTACTTTAACCGCGGTTTTTGGATCAAGCCCGATTTTTAACAAGGCCGCTTTAGACTTGATGGCCCGTTTGGTATCGTCGGCTAACAGGTAAACACCGCGATTGGGAGCCGACATTAACGTGTAGTTAGCGTAGTAAATTGGCCGACCAGTATCATACTGAAGTAACGCGTCAGCGGTGACAGTAATTACTTTTTTTAATGAATAGGAGGCGAGCAGGACCGACTGGCTGATAAATTTTCGTTTTAATCCGCCTTGAATGATGTAAACATCAGGCTGTCCTTTCGCTTGTAGTAATGTCCCGTCGGGATAAACACGGCGCATGTTGAAACCGAAAGTTTTCCAGATTGTAAAGAAAGCGTAATTTCCGCCGGGGTGGGGCGTGTAGGTATAAAGCGCCGAGGTGGCGGCGTTGATCGGGGTGATGT
>JBGPHQ010000039.1:0-8035 GCA_041484505.1 Patescibacteria group bacterium | reverse complement strand
TTGGCGACGTGACCAACAGCGGCAAGTCACGCTGGGGCGGGACGATTGAAGGCGGAATTTTCCTGTCGAAATTCGTGAAAAACGTGCCGTGGGTTCACCTCGATATCGCGCCGACGATGAGTTCGGTTGAAGGCCAGGGTTTAGCGCCGGGCGCGACGGGCGTGGGTGTGCGCTGGCTGGTGGAATTAGCACGACGCGTGGCTGATGGTAAGATTCAATTATGAATAACCAAACATCGTTAACTGATCGCATTATTATTGTCACCGGCGGGACCGGTCGTTTAGGGCAGGCGGTGACTAAGTTGCTACTCGAACGTGAAGCCACGGTGGTCGTGACCTACAACAAAGCTGATGAACTCGCTCAGGCGCAGGCGATATTATCGCCGGCTGAACGTAAACGCTTGACCGCCGAGCCGGTTGATGTGACGAATGAAGTGGCGGTGGCGTCGTTTGTGGCTGGGGTCATGACTAAGTTTAATCGGATTGATGGCTTAGCTAATTTGGTCGGGGGGTGGGCGAGCGCGCCGCTGGCCGAGGTGACGTTGGCGGATTGGCAGGAGATGTTGGACCTGAACCTAACCAGCGCTTTCTTGATGACCCGCGCCGTCTTACCGCACATGGTGGCCGCCAAGTACGGCCGGATTCTCGGGGTCGGGGCGCAGTCGGCTATTCAGGCGGCCAAGCATCAAGCTCAGTACAACGTCAGCAAAGTTGGAGTGATGTGGTTGATGGAAACGGTTAGCAACGAAGTCAAGTCACAGGGGGTGACCGCCAACGCGATCCTACCGAGCGCGATTAAAACTCCGGTTGAGCATGACGCCGACCCCGGCGGGGCCTGGGCGCGGCCGGCGGAGATTGCTGAGTTGGTGGCCTACTTGTTATCGCCGGCGTCAGGGGCGACTAGCGGCGCAAAAATTCCGGTCTACGGGAAAGCCTAAACTATGCTCAAGAAACTTTTTATCTTCATCGTGATCGCTGGCCTCGCCTATGGTGCTTGGAAGTCGCCGCTCGGCCGCCCGGCGCGGGTCTGGTACGCCGATTGGCAAAACCAGCAAGTCCTCCCCCCGGAACAAGTCGCCTTTTCCATTGCCGCTCCGGCCGTTAACGCCGTGGCTAATCGTTACGGCACTAACAGCGTGCCCGTGGCCGCCTTACCCTCGGCCAAAAATATGCTGGTGCCATTCACGACGCAAGCTCCCAATACTAACTGGGACCAAGATCACGAGGAGTTTTGCGAAGAAGCGTCGATGCTGATGGCCGGCCGGTTTTTTTCGAATCGGAAAATTACCAGCGCGGCCGACGCGGAAAGCGGTTTACAGCAATTGAAACAGTGGGAACTCGATCACCTGGGATTCTATTTTGACACGACGGCCGCCGAGACGGCTCAGGTGGTGGAAGGGCTGTACGGTCTGAAGGTCAGATTGAAAGTTAATCCAACCATCACCGATATAAAACTAGCCCTTGCCAACAATGAACTGGTGATTGTCCCAGCCGCTGGTCGGGAACTAGGTAATCCGAATTTTACAGCGCCTGGTCCGATTTATCATAACTTCGTCATTCGCGGTTACACGAAAGACGGAAAATTCATCACCAACGATCCGGGCACGCGCAAAGGTGAGGGGTATGTCTACTCGCAATCAGTGGTCATGAACGCCATTCACGATTGGGTGCCGAATGGCGTTCGCACCCAGCCTAGAAATGGCGACGTGGCCAACGGCCGGAAGGTCGTGTTGATCGTTTCGCCGAAGTAAAAACCGCTAGGGGCCGACGATCTGGCCGGTTTCGTGTACACTAGACTGATGGACCCGCTGTTTATTCTGACCTTCCTGGCTGCCGCCGTGGCGTATTGATCACATCTATGGAACAGGTAATTACCATTTCAGCGCTAATCGTGGCTATGCTTGTGGCTTGGCGTTGGCCGGCCGCCCGCCGAACCATGATTTTTGGCGCTATTTTTAGTTTACCGCTGATCATCACCGAGTTTTTGTTGACCGGCAGTTTTGCGCGATTGGGGACGACCGCGTTCGGGCGGGCGGCTGAACTGGCTACGGTAATAGCCGGCATGTTGTCGATCGGGGCGCTGGCGGCCGGGGCGGCCGACCGTCTGACTAGGCGTTGGTGGGGGTCGGCGGCGCACCCGGCCCGTTACCGACTGTGGTGGTTAGGGCTGGGGATGATAATTAGCGCCGGACTTTTAATCAGCGGTCAACCTGTGCCAGTGGCTTTGATGATCGGCTTAGCCATCAATTCGTTACTAGTCGTGACCATTGAGCGGGACTTGATCTGGGACGCGGTGGTAGCCAGTGTGGCCTTCGCGGTGTTATTTGTGGCAATCGATTTAGCGCTGGGTATTCGGGCCGCCGGTGATATTACCCGTCTCCTGATTGGACCGACGGCTATCGGTTTAACGGTGGTTGGTCTGCCGCTCGAACGGTTATTGACCATCGCTTTACTCGGCGCCGTCATCGGTCCGCTTTTTTCGGCCACTAAATTCCGTCGGACACCAACGGTCGAGCGCCAGCGCACCATTCCGGCGGTAAAAATATGGCTGGTGATTGTTTTAGCGATGCTGATCAACGGTTCGTTAGCCTTGGCCGCGCCGGTCTATATCCTGCCGCCGTCCGTCCAAACCATCACGCCATCAACTGGGGCGCAAAAGGTGGAGGTCACGGCGGTCATCGATATCTTGTTCAACCGGCCGATCACTCGTCAGGCCTTGCAATTAGCCATCAGGCCGAACGTGAGTGGCAGTTGGACGTTTGCCCAGCCACGAATTGGCGACCACGGTTTCCGCCGGGCGCGGTACACATTTGATCAAGCCCTGCCAGCCGGCACGACATTCGAGGCACGATTAACAGGTATTCAATCGATTTGGCGGTTTGTCGGCCGGGATTATGCTTGGCAATTTACGACGGTGGCCGCGCCGGTGGTGGCGATCCCTGATCCAATTGTGACTATACCTCCAGTTGTGGTCGCGCCAACCCCACCGCCACCAACTCCGGTCCCGGTCGTGCCTGCTCCGCCGGCGGTCACGCTAGCGCCAACTCCCGCCCCCACGCCGGTGGTCGCCGCTCCGACCCAACACCTCATATCCGTTAGCCAGGACTATCAAGATCAGGCCTTGTCTTGCGAAGCGGCGGCTTTGAAAATGGCGCTGGCCGGCCAAGGCGTCAAGGTGACCGAAAGTCAGATCATGAATATCGTCGGGTATGATCCAACGCCGCATCGCGGAAATATCTGGGGCGATCCCAGCGTCGCCTTTGTCGGCAACATCGCCGGTCATCAAGACACGACCGGTTACGGCGTCTACTGGGACCCGATCGCTAAAGCCGCTAACCACTGGCGTCCATCGCGGGCGATCACTAACGGCACGGTCGAACAGTTGGCCCGGGAAATTTACGCCGACCATATCGTCATTATTTGGGGCACGATCGGGAACGCCTACCGCGATGACTGGGTGACGTCGAACGGCAAAAAAATCCTAACTTGGAAAGGGGAGCACGCGCGGACGATTATCGGCGTCAACGGTCCGGCCGACGACCCCACTTCATTTATCCTCAATGATCCGGTGGCCGGACGAGTAACCTGGTCAACCGCCAAGTTGGATGCTAACTGGGCCAGCTTCAATCGATCGGGCGTGATCGTTGAATAACCCCCACACCATTCGGGGAAAATATAAAAAATCCCTTCCGCGAATGTTGTGGATATTCACTCCGCTACCAAAAGAAGTACTGCTAGTGCCGAATGGTGTGGGGGGTGATATACTACCCTTATGCTCCCCGCCACCGAAACCCCGACCACCATTAAAACCAAACACACCCTGGCCGTCTATCTATTGCTCGGTGTCGGCTTAATCGTCGGCACGATCGCCGCGGTGGCCGCTCTGTTTACCGGAAAATAAATCGATTGTGACACCACCGGCCGGTAGGTATGGTTTTTTTTGTCGGGGCAGTGGGCGATTACGCCCGGCGCGCTTATTCAGATCGACAACCCGGAAACAGTATGTTATGCTAAATGGGAGTCACTCCCACTTAAGCCCATGCGCCTGCGCACTAGCCCCCAACGCCAAACCCTTCTCCGGGTGGTTAAATTCACGTCGGCGCCGCTGACTTCGGGCCAGATTCGCCGGCTGGTGCCGAAATTAGCCAGCGCCACCTTGTTTCGTAATCTGGAAACCCTGGTTCGGCGCGGGGAGATCTTTTCGGTCGACGGCCTTGACGGCCAACGCCGTTTTGTCGGCCATGCCTGGCATGAAGCGGAGTTTCGTTGTCAACGTTGCGGTAAAACACGTCAGATCAAAAGTGACGCCTTACCCACCACGATCAACAGAAAAATGTTCGGCCAGCAACGCGTGTTCGTTGCGACGCTCCGCGCTAGCGGACTTTGTGCGGCCTGTTTAAACTCCCTCCGCCCCCGGCGCGACCCCTCCTCGGGCAGGAGGGGTGTGTAACCTATGTCTGAACCGCTACTCAACACCGAGGCGCCGGAATTTACCTTGCTAGATCATGAAGGTAATTCGGTGTCGTTGAAATCATTCCGCGGGAAAAATCCGGCACTACTCGTCTTTTATCCTGGCGATGATACATTGGGTTGCACTAAGCAACTCTGCGCCATTCGGGATGACTGGGCGGAATTCCAGAAATACAATGTCGCGGCCTATGGTGTCAACCACGCGAACGCCGAATCACACACGAAGTTCTGGCGGCACCATGGACTAAAAACACCGTTGCTCGTTGATCAAGATAAAAAAGTCTCGGCCTTGTATGGCGCGATCAGCAAATACTTCGGTCATGAGATTATCAAACGAAGTGTGGTGTTGATTGATAAAGCGGGGATTATTCGGTACCTCAAGCGCGGTCTGCCGCCGAATAGTGAAATTTTGGAAGCGATAAAGAAATTATGAAGCCCAAGCACTTTCAGTTGAAGAATGATGGATACCGACGAGTGCGCGGTGGCAAAGCGCAACTATTTGTATTATTTTGTCGGAATTGTCAGTCCAAAATTTTGCTGTACCAGAAAGATCATCCACGCGGTTTGCTGAAACGCCTTTATCTCGACAGAATTTTTGCTCCGTTGGCCATAAAAATCCGCCAACACTTGCCGATTCGATCCGTACCGGTTCTACTGTGTGGCTACTGTCACCACATTATTGGCTTGCCTTACATTTATCCAAAGGAAAAAAGGAAAGCGTATATGGTTGAAATTGGTAGCATTACAAAAAAACCTAGCCGCGGAACATTCTAATATGAAAGAAGGCACACTTATATATATTTTCAAAGACAACCATGTTTTGTTAGCCATGAAGAAACGGGGATTTGGAGCGGGCAAGTGGAATGGGACTGGTGGAAAGTTGAAATCCAGTGAAACTCCCATGGCCGGTGCCATTCGAGAAACGAAAGAGGAGGTAGGCGTCGAAGTTTCATTGACCGAGCCGCATGGAAAGATTCATTTTCATGATCCCAAGGGAGCCGAATGGATGGTTTATGTTTTTCGGACGGAAGTCTTTTACGGGGAACCGTACGAAACAGAAGAAATGCGGCCACAGTGGTTTACGCTTGATGATATTCCCTATGATCAGTGTTGGGCTGACGATATCGTTTGGTTACCGCTTTTAATTGCTAAGAAAAAGTTTGAGGCAGAAATTTGGCTGGCGAATGATGGAAGTCTCAAAAAGCATGACATCAAAGAACTATGAACCAACTGGTCATCAACAATCTCCAGGTCAGCGTCGAAGGGAAAGCCATTCTGAAGGGCTTGTCTTTAACCGTCCCCGAAGGTCAAGTCCACGCCATCATGGGTCCGAATGGATCGGGTAAGTCGACGTTGGCCTACACCCTGATGGGTCATCCGAAATATGTTGTGACCGGTGGGACGGTGACTTACAGGGGTCGGGATGTTTTGTCCGCTCCGCCAGATCAGCGATCAAAGATGGGGATGTTTCTGTCGTTTCAGTATCCCCAAGAAGTGGCCGGCGTCAGTTTAGGAAACTTTTTGCGCACGGCCACCAACGCTCGACGAGCCAAGCCGATGCCAGTGCCGGAGTTTTTTGAACTTCTAAAAGGCAAAGTGAAGGATATGGGGATGCATGAAGATTTCATGACCCGCGGGGTGAACGAAGGATTTTCCGGCGGTGAAAAGAAACGCGCGGAAATTCTGCAAATGGCCATTCTCCAACCAACCATGGCGATTCTTGACGAAACTGACTCGGGTTTAGATATTGACGCGTTGAAAATAGTGGCCAACGGCGTCAACGCTTTACGTGGCCCGGAGCGAGGGATGTTAGTCATTACGCACTACCAACGACTGCTGAATTATATTAAACCCGACGTGGTCCACGTCCTGATCGGCGGAAAAATAGTGAAATCCGGCGGACCGGAGTTGGCCATGGAACTGGAAAAGAGTGGGTATGAACTATTAAGAGTATGATGCCCCACACCGCGATCCCAGTAACGGATGTTGATCGAGCAGTGGCTTTTTATCGCCAACTCGGTTTCACTGTTGGCAGCGACTGGCAACGGTCGGAGTGGCAAATGAGAGGCTGTTTCCTTCAGCACCCCTCTGGTTTGAATGTGGAACTCATATCTCACCCTCAGAACAAAAACATTGCCTATCCGGCTACGCCAGAAGTCCTTCATTTGGCCATTCCCGTGATGGACCTGGTGGCCACCATGGATGAGCTGACGAAAACCGGTGTGTCGGTCGTGCGGCCAACGTCCCCAGGGATAACCGTCAAACGGCTGGCATTCATTCGCGATCCCGATGGTTTGACGATTGAACTGTTTGAGCCAAAAGCATGAGCACCAAAGCCCAGCAGGCTACTCAAAATCTTGATACCTACCAGTACGGCTTTAGCATGCCCGGCTCCCTCCTCTCCAACCCTCCTCGGGCAGGAGGGTGCGTTAAACTACAACCATGTCACTAAAAGCAAAACAGGCCACAAAGTCTCTGGATAATTACCAGTTTGGCTTTGCTATGCCAGAGATTTCTATACATAAGACTCCCAGAGGCCTGTCGCCGGAAGTCGTAACCGCGATTTCGAAGTGGAAAAAAGAGCCGACCTGGATGACCGAGAAACGTTTGAAGGCTTATCAGATTTTTAAAGAGAAACCGATGCCACCGTGGGGCGCCGACCTGTCACAAATTGATTTTGACAATATCTATTACTACTTAAAACCAGTGGCTGAACAGGGTCGGACCTGGGACGATGTGCCGGAGTCAATGAAAGTGACGTTTGACCGCCTCGGTATTCCGGAAGCGGAAAAAAAGTTTCTGGCCGGGGTCGGCGCCCAGTACGATAGCGAAGTTATTTACCATTCGCTGATCGAAAGCCTGACAAAAAAGGGCGTGATATTCACGGACATGGACACGGCCCTGCGCGATTATCCCGAAATAGTAAAAAAACATTTTGGAACGCTTATCCCGGCGCACGATAATAAATTCGCGGCTTTGAATACTGCTACCTGGTCGGGTGGATCGTTTGTCTATGTCCCGGCCGGGGTCCGAGTGGAAATGCCGTTACAGGCTTACTTCCGGATCAACGCCAAGAACATGGGTCAGTTCGAACGGACGCTGATCATCGCCGAAGAAGGTTCGTATGTTCACTATGTCGAGGGATGTACCGCGCCGGTGTATGCCAGTGATTCACTCCACGCGGCCGTGGTGGAGATATTTGTGGCTAAAGGTGCGCGCGTCCGGTATACGACCATTCAAAACTGGTCGAAAGATGTTTACAACCTGGTCACCAAACGCGCTCGAGTTGATGAGGAAGGAACCATGGAATGGATTGACGGAAATTTAGGGTCGCGAGTGACCATGAAATATCCAAGCGTCTATTTGATGGGACGCAAAGCGCACGGCGAAGTCTTATCGATTGCTTTTGCCGGCAAAGGCCAGCATCAAGACGCGGGTGGCAAAGCTATCCACAACGCCCCCGAAACTTCGTCAATTATTACCTCGAAGTCTATTTCTAAGGACGGCGGCCGAACGTCGTATCGCGGCTTAGTCCACATGGCCCCGAGTGCAAAAGGTTCAAAATC
>JBGPHQ010000038.1:0-8062 GCA_041484505.1 Patescibacteria group bacterium | reverse complement strand
CCAACCCGATACCGGCAATGACCCGGCCACCTGGTCGACGCTCTACGCTGAACAACCAAATTACGATATCTCGCCCGTTTCCGGGCAGGTGCGGAGCGGATCGCCTTACACCTGTAATGGTCCGTGCGGGAACGTGATTTGCACCAGAGATAATAGCACTTGCCTGACGAATGGCTCGGTTGATTCGACTAAAGTCAAGGCCTGTCAAAAAATTGACACCAACGGTTTTACCGGAGAATGCATCGGTGTGCCATCGGCCGTCGCTTCAAACCAAGGCCAACAGACATTTACCGATAATGCCACTTGCCTGCCGGTGGCGGGCGGCGGAACTTCTTGCGGCGGTCTGTTATTCGCCCAGGACCACATCAAACGCTTGTTCACTGAATCATTCGGGGTGTGGTCTGATCTGCAATGCGATGCCGGTAACGCCGCTACCAAAGGCCAGGTTTGTTTGCTGAACTCCGATTGCGGCGGCAGTGGTTTATGTAGCGTGTCAACGTCGAAGTACGTTAAAGTGCCTAACTCCGAACCCGACACCACCAGCGCTTTCGTCGGTTGGAAACCGCCGGCCACCATCTGCGCGGTTAATCCGGCCTTTAAATCGAACGCTTGTAGTTCGACGTTGCAGGCTTGTACCGCTTCGCTGGCAGTGACGGGGATGGCCACCGGAGCCGAGTCAAGTGCCGCGACGAAACAGGCCGCGATGGTCAGTGCGTTGGGACAATGCGGGTTGACGGCTCCGACCGGAACTATCTCTACCACCCCGGGAGTGGCCATCACCAGCATCAATCCGGGCAACCAGGCCTGCAACGGCGTGACCCCCGAATGTCCGGGCGCGACCAGCGCCTACCAAGCCGGGACGACCGCTTCGTTTACAACGTTCACCCTAACTGCGCCGTGCTCGTTTGCCAATGGTCAATACTCTTGTGCCGGTCGTTGTAGCTCGATCCAGACCTATATGAACACTGCCCAACCGACCGCCGCCCCGCAAGCTAAATACCTGCGGCCACCATTCGTGTCCGGCAGTAACGCCGATTACTGCGCTATCCCGCCGGCGGTCAGTAACGTTAAATTTACTAGCGGCGACGCCCGCAAAGCCACCATTTCCGGCGGGAGCGGCAACGTCGGCATTAAATTCAACACCAATGCCGACGTCGAACAAGTGCCGCTTGGTCAGATTAAGATTGATTGGGGTGATAGCCAGGACAGCTTCGCTTATCCCTTCGCCCCGCGCAATGATCCGGCAAAACCGCACGTCTTCGCCCACACTTACGTCGCCAATCGGGGCGATCAAACCCACTGCACCACCGTCAACGGCCGCTCGACTTGCGCCTACCATATTAAGATCCAGGTGTCTGACAACTGGGGTTGGTGCAACGACGGCAATTCGACCACATCGTGCCACCCAAATAAAAATGACTGGGTTGATTCCGGCCTAACCGTCATTGTTCAACCGTAACAAAATGAGCCTACCCGCGCTGAAAAATTATGCCGACCGCCGCCGCCTTATTTTAGTCCTAGCGGTTGTCTTGGCGATCGGGGGGCTAGCCGGACCGGCTTTAGCCGATACCAACCCGGTCGTTAACGTCGTCGGCAACACGATTTTCCTCCTGCTCAGCACCATCGTCATGGCCATGACGAAGCTGTTCGCGTCCCTGACCGGCATCTTCATTTCCTTGCTGGTGGTGGTGGCGCGGTACAACACTTTCCTGAATGCCCCGATTGTGCAAGCCGGTTGGCCGATCGTGCGCGATCTGATGAACATGGTCTTTATTATCGCCCTGCTGATCATTTCGGCCGGGACCGTCTTGCGCTTGCAAAACTACCGCTATAACCGCCTGCTAGGGAAATTAATTATCATGGCCCTGCTCGTCAACTTCTCGAAATTTATCGCCGTTTTCCTCCTGCAGTTCGCCCAGGTGGTGATGCTGACCTTCGTCAACGCTTTTCGTGACGTGGCGTTCGGTAATTTCACGCACATGTTCGGGCTGGACGCGGTCTTAAACTTCGCGTGGGCGAGTAGTTTTTCTTCGACCCCCGCCGCTAATAGCATGGGGATCTTTATTACTTTGCTGGCGGGACTGGCGATGATGTTGATCGCGTTCGTGGTCATGTTGGCCATCACGATCATGCTCTTCGTCCGCATCATCGCGCTGTGGTTGTTAATCATCCTGTCGCCGATCGCCTACGCCCTGCGTATTCTGCCCAACACCGAAAAATACGCCTCGCAGTGGTGGGCCGAATTCACCAAGTACGCCGTGCTGGGGCCGGCCCTGGCTTTTTTCCTATGGATTTCGCTGGCCTTAGTCGGAGGCGGGAGTTGTCAGGGCACCAACCTCTCATGCACCACTAACCCGCTTACGGCCTCGAATGATGCCGGATTTAACACCGGTTTTACCCAAGCCACCACAGACACCAAGACACTCCGGGATGACTTTGCGACGCAAATCTTAAGCCTAGACCGCTTGATTACCTTCGTAGTCGGCATTATTTTCTTGATGATGGGCCTGCAATACGCTCAGAAATCCGGCGCGGCCGGGGCCGCTTTCGCTGGTAAAGTCGCGGCCGCCGGCTTCGGGGCGGCCACTTTCGCCACCGGTTTGAACGCTATCCGCGACCGGACCTTGGCGCCGGTCCAAGGCTGGTATAAAAACCGTCAAGCCAGTCGCCAATCGGCGATTCAACAGCGCACCGAAACTCTTGAGGCGGCCGGGGATCGCGTCGCGGCTAGGTACGGTCCGAGCCGGGCCGGACGCGAACGGGGCGCCGCCGCCGCGGCGACTTACGAAACAAACCGCACCGCCCGCTATGCCCAGCAACGGGGGGTGAAGAATATGGAAGAGCAACCTTTGATGCGCGGCTTCCTCGATCGCGACGCCGACCCGCGCCAGCGGGTCGCCTACATGCAAGAGCTACAAAATCGGAAACGCCTGAATTTTTCCGACCCCGGCCAGTTGGGAGCGTTCAATACCTTAACCGGCGTTCTGCCTGGTAAGCGGCGAGGATTGACGACCGGCGCCACATACATCGCCCCGGCCGAACAGCGGAAAATGCGCGAGGAGATGTTGAAATCGAATATGGATCACATGAGTGCTAATGATGTTCGGGCGATGGCGCCTCAGTTACGATCACCAGAGGAACAAAAAATGATGCTCGATGCGCTGGATAAGAAGGACGCAGTCCGAGCTGACAATCCGGCCGATGTAGCAATAGTGAATAGTCTGCGGACAAATCTTAGGGGTGTTCCGGCGAGTTTGAAAGAATTTGAAGATGCTTTGAAAAAAAGCAATCCGCGGATGGCGCTGCAAACGGTATTTAATAATTTTGCTAATGGCGCGAACGATGTCAATCGTTTACTATCCGATGCCAATCAGGGTTTGTTTAATACGGCCAACCTTACTGAACGGGATTATACAACCATGATAGAAAGGACTCATCAAGTGAACGGAATAAGCCGGGACGATGCCCGGGGGCAAATAGCAAACAGTATTGTTGATAACTCTAGAAACAAACAGGAGCTCGATAACGTGGTCGATAACATGACACTCCCTGTTCGAGCCCGTATGTTTGGAGGCCAGACGCTTGATGCTGGAACCGCCCGTGAGAAACGGGATTGGATGGCATTGAAAGGATATTCTGGAGAAGCCTATCAAACCGAGGTCAATCCAAGTAATGGAGTTTCCGTGTATGATCAGGTTCATCGAAATTTCGTTAACAATAATGCCGCGGTGGTCGGCCGAAATGTTCGTGAAGGAAAAGCGTCCAGAGCGACACTCAGTCACACACCAGCTTTACGAACCATGGTCGAGAATCGTAGCATTGGACGTTCGGCAATTGTTGAAGGTTTTTCTACAAATCCAACGAGTCGAAACGTGGTGCATGACGCGGGGTTACAATACCTTCAGACCGAAGATGTTGCTGGTCAGACAACAGCCGACAGAAGCACGGCAGAAGGGCGCGCGCAGAACGACTTACGCGACCTGGCGCTTATTGCCGACTATGGCGCCAATGATGATTTAGATACGATCTACACCACAACCAACGCCACCACCAGAGCAAATCCCGGCGTAGTAAGAGCGTTACGCGAGGCGAAACAATTCGCCATCCAACGTCACCTATCAGAATTGTTAGCCCTAAATCCAACTTCTGTGTCTACGCCCAGTTACCGGGATATTCACATGTTTGCCGCCCCCGGTCAAATTAATGAATTGGCAAAGAAAAATCCAGGTCTGGCTCGTATGATTGCACAAAATATCCGTTCCATAGCTGAAACGGTACATGCTGGTGACAATTTGTATGGGGAATTTGTATCCCGACCCGAGGAAGCCAGTCTAAGATCTCGCGCCAATACCCTGCGTCGTAGTGAGGTACTTGCATAATCATATGAAGGTAATCAACCGACCAGCAACGCAACTACCTCAGGTTCATGATATGGCCTGGCTAACCCAACTACCGCCATTAATGTTTACGATTATTTCCAAGGAACGGAGCGCAGAGATCAATATGGAAGTTGAATCACAGCATCATCTGACTGAACAACAGGGTGACGGCATGATGCAGATGATAAAAAACATCATTACTAAAAAGGTTATCCCTGGACAATTATTGGAAAAATTAAAGCAGGAAATAGGGCTTAAACAAGAGGCGAGCAAAGCTCTGGCCCTCGATCTACTCGGTCGCCGTTTTCTCCCGATGCAATGGTATATCGGCAACGTCGAAGGATTGATTAAAGACCTTGGTGGCGAGGTGGAAAAATATGTGGCTGAGGCTAGGAAAAATTATCCGGAGGTTTATGCGCCCGAGGCGAAAACGTCCCCGGCGCTGACCCAAACTCAGACGGCCATAAAAACCAGTGACGACCTCGGTATTTTCCACGACATTGATGAGACACTGACCTCAACCAAGGGCCGAGCCGGATTGCTATTGAAACTGACCGGCCTGTCGCAAGAAATTGAGGTCGCGGCTAAACAAGGAAAATTCAACGAGACTGAAGGCGCCGAACTGCTCCGCGGTCTCGACGCGCTAAGCTACGCCGTCAACACCAAGGATCTTAACCCGCTGGAAATCGTGGCCATCAAGCGCAAACTGAAGAGCATTTTGGCCAAGGTCAACGGGTAAAGCCAGGCCCTGTGGTTATTCGCCTGCCTCGGCCCGCCTATCAACCCGACGTTATTTTACGCCGGGCCGGTTACGTTCCGTTCCACGATCCGAACAGCGGCGAGAAGTCCTACGTGCGGCGGCTGGGGACGCATTTCTATCCGCGGTTTCATCTTTACCTGGAGGAAGAGGGCGATCACCTGCGTCTTAACCTCCATCTCGACCAAAAGCAACCGTCGTACCAGGGATTCCGCAAACACAGCGGTGAGTATGACGGACCAACGGTCGAAGCCGAAGCGGAGAGGTTGTACACAGCGCTAAACGTTAAGTAGCAGCGGGTTTCTCCCACCTCCCCCTCGGCTTCGCCGTTTCCCCCTCCTCGGGCAGGAGGGGGACGATTAATCAAGTTGTTTCGTACTTGGTTTTGTGCTATAATTATAATCTCAAACACATACGAAATGGCCGATCTCTGGCAACAATTCCATAGTCTCCCCAGGGCGATTCGCGACGGGGTTTCGACGGCGTCCGTAATTGCGGCTGTTGACGAGCTCGAGCGTAATAACCCGAGCGTCGACGTGGCTAACGTGGTGATGCGAGTGGTCACGCGCGAGATACCGTTTGACCAGTTGGCCACCAAATTGCAAGCCGAAAATAAGATCGACGCGCCGGTCGCCGCCGCGATCGCCGAAGGTTTACAGGCCCACGTGTTTGGCGGTGTGGTCGCGGAATATTTAGGCCTATCAAAGTCCACCCCCGCTACGCCCCCGCCGGCCGTGCCCGCGCCGCCGTCGCCAAACGTTTTGCTATCGCCGTCCAAACCGGCCCGGCTGGCCCCGCCCCCGCCCCCAGCAAATTTACCGATCAGTCCGGTCACTCCAGCGCCGCCAGTCGGGTTAAAGGTGTCTCCGGTCGCGATGCCGGTCGCGCCACTGTCTCGGCCGCTAAGTATTCCGACCCCGCCGGTCACCCGACCAATTTTACCGCCGTCCATCCCGCCGCCACCGGCGCCTAGCTTGCAACCGGCCCGTCCGATCGGGCAACAAGCCCCGACCACGCAATATTCCGATGAGGATGCGGCCGAGATCGCTAACCAGGCGTCGAAACTGCGGACCCTGTCGTCCGTCAATCCAAATCAGGACCTAGACGATACGGCGCGCGCCATCCTAACCGAACAGAATTTGGCTTACGGTGATGAGCTATTGGAGAAGCGCGCCATCTCGATTATCAAAGCGCGCTTAAAAGAAATCAGACCGACGAAAGATACCGCGGCGATGTTAACCCGCGATCCGAAATTAGGTGGCCTGGGCTTAGATCTCGAAATCGCCACCCAAGTGGCCGCCGCCGCCGAGCGCTACGCCAAACAACTTCAGTCGCGCGGCATGGTCCGGGCTCCGACGGTGCCGGCGCCACCGGTGCCGCCACCGGTGCCCAGTGTCGCGGTCACCAAGCCGGCCCCGCTACCGCCCTTCCGCCGTGCCGCGCCGAGTTCGCCGGCGATCGCGGTCCCCAGCATGACCGAGGCGCCGCGCCCGAGTCGGCCGATCGTCCGACCGACCGACATTCCCGCGCCGTTCAGAAATGTGTCACCGCCGGCCAAAGCCAGACCGTCTGTTCCATTGCCGCCAACTACCTCGCCGCTGGTCCAGGGCGTGCGCCAGGCTGACCGTCCGACCGTCGCCGATATCGTCCGCCCGCCGATGATCCTCGGTCCGACCGAAGAATTCCGGAGCATGACTTTGATCGAATTTCGCCGCTTGGGCCAGGGCGCGGCCGAGTCAGCTCGGAAAATATTTGATAAATTACAACATCTGAAACACGAATCATTTACCATGTGGTCTCAGGCCGTGGCCGGTTGGCGGCAAAGCGATGTTTTCCAGTTGTACCTGACCATGGGCCGCGATAGCATGGAAAGCGGCGCGCCGATTTCCCAAGTCATCGCTGACCGCGGGCGGACCGGCCAGCCTTATTTATCCGAACATGAATTTAACATTTTAGCGGATCTCAGCCGCCAACTACAAATTTAACGCATGGCTAACCAGTTCATCGTCCCCCAGTTCATCGAGGTCGAGGATAAAATTCTCGGTCCGATCAGTGTCCGACAATTTATTATTTTTCTAGTCGGCGGGGGATTGATTGTTGGCGCCTATCAAATCTTGTACCGCCTGGCTAACCAGCCAATCATTTTTCTGTTCACCGCCGCCGGTATATTATTCGGCTTGGTCGTTTTTGCTTTCGTTCGAGTCAATGGCCGGCCGTTTCATCTCTTCCTGCTTAGCCTCCTGCAATCGGTCAAGAATCCGCGGATGCGGCTGTGGAACAACTTCGTTAATGAACGGCTCCAATACCGCCGCGAACCGCCGCCGCCTCCGCCATTACCGACGAAAAAACCTCTGCCGGAAACTACCCTAGCTAAACTAGCGCTCTTAGTCGATACCGGCGGGGCTTTCCACGAAGATGAAGACGACACCCAGTTTTGGGGAACCGATTTACCCGCCCACCAGCCGCCTAAAAAAACCTAACGGCCATGGCCCCGCCGATTAAATCCACCACCCCCAAACCGCGCCGTCAAAAAGCCGCGCCCTCGACTCAACAGTATCTTGATATTCTCGAAATTCGCGACGACACGGTTATTCTCCGCAACGGCACCGTGGTGGCGGTGTTGCTGGTGTCGTCGATCAACTTCATGCTCAAATCGGACGAAGAACAGGACGCAGTGATCGAAGCCTATACGTACGATGGCGCGCTCGCCGGCTACCAGGATTTGATTCCCATCCAATGCGACAATGGCGGCGCCGGCACAAACGGAGCGTCCCGCGTCCAGTTTCCCGTGGTGAGAGCGCGGCAATATGTCGTCGCTGTCGAAGCCGTCAACAACGCGCGCGGCACGGCGTGGTTGAACTATTCGTTGAGCACGAACCAACAGCCCGCCGCGCCCACGCTCGCCGCGGAACCAATCACGATGGTT
>JBGPHQ010000037.1:0-8219 GCA_041484505.1 Patescibacteria group bacterium | reverse complement strand
GTGGTTTGACAGGCTCACCATTTATCGAATGCTCGAGTGCAGAATCGACCAGGCACAATACAGGAAATGGGGGAATTTGTCAAGCCCATGTGTAGTCGTGGGTGGAAAACGTAAAAGTTAGCACAAAATCCCTACCTCCCCATCATGAAGTAATATTTGTAATGCTGTTGTGCTTGATCTTTAAGTAAAGCCGCGGCTTTGTCGTAAACACCCCTCCTCCCACCCGTGGGAGGAGGGGTGCGTTGGGGGCACCGTTTTCGTTAAGTTTAGAACTGGCGCTGAAGGAGTAATAGCTATTACTTATTGAGGGGAGGTAGGCATTGACAACATTTATCCTGGTGCTATCATCGCGTTAGGTGGTCTTGGCAACTTATCGCCATGACCCGTCTTTATAATCTCACCAGTCTCAAATATCGCCGCCGCCAATTGCGGCAACAACAAATACCATCGGGGGCTAGACTTTGGTTGGTTTTGCGCAATCGGCAATATCGTGGCCTGAAATTTCGTCGACAACATAGTATCGGTCGGTATATTTTGGATTTCTATTGTCCGGCTTTACGTCTAGCAATTGAGGTCGACGGTGAAAGTCATCTGGCCCCAGGTCGTGATGTGCGTGACGCCAGGCGGCAACAATGGGTCGAACAACAAGGTCTGACCGTAGTTCGTTTCTTGAGTAGCGATGTCATAAACAATCTTGATGGGGTGATACGGCGATTGGATGAAGTTGTTGATATGCCCCTACTTTCCCCACTGTAAATAATATGCATCATACTTTGCAATACTCTTCTTTTTGTAGCCATCGGGATTTCTGCCTCAACCCCCTCCTCCCGCGCGCGGGAGGAGGGGTGCGTTGCGGTATTCTTTTTTTAATGACGAGAAAAAAGCTATGGTTGCTCCGCGACCTTAAAAAAACAAGGGGAGGTAGGAGTCAGAAATGTTATCCACAGGGTGCTATTGACACTTCGGTTAAACTTCGGGTATCATTAATTTATTAAACCCCGAATTTGCCCGATATGTGGCTATTCGCGCGGTCAGAAAGGAACAACACTATGGCCAAGAGCCAAAAAAGCGTCCCGCTTAGCGGGAAAAGTATTAAAAATAGCGCCGCCATGGCGGCCGTCGATCAGATCCGCGAACGGTTCGGTGAAGGATCGATTATGCGGTTTAGTGAAGCCCGGACCATGGACGTCGAGGTCGTGTCCACCGGTTGTTTATCGTTAGACCTCGCCCTTGGCGTCGGCGGCGTGCCGCGCGGACGGGTGATCGAAATATTTGGACCGGAAGCGTCTGGCAAAACTACCTTAGCCCAGCATATTGTGGCCGAAGTCCAAAAAGCCGGCGGCACGGCAGCTTTCGTTGACGCGGAACACGCCCTTGATCCAAGCTACGCCAAAAAGCTCGGAGTCAATATTGATGATCTACTCATCTCACAACCTGACTCCGGCGAGCAAGCGTTAGAAATTGTGGAAACTTTGGTTCGCTCAAACGCGGTTGACGTGGTCGTGATCGATTCGGTCGCGGCGCTGACGCCGAAAGCGGAAATTGATGGCGATATGGGTGACTCGCACATGGGTCTGCAGGCGCGATTGATGTCCCAGGCCCTGCGCAAGCTAACGGCCATTGTCTCCAAAACGAAAACAATTGTTATTTTTATCAACCAAACGCGGATGAAAATCGGTGTTTTCTTCGGCAATCCGGAAACGACGACCGGCGGCACCGCCTTGAAATTCTACTGCTCGGTCCGGATCGAAGTGCGCCGCATTGGCCAGTTGAAACTCGGCGATAAAATTATCGGTAACCGGACCAAGGCGAAAATCGTCAAGAATAAAGTCGCCGCCCCGTTTCGCGTGGCTGAGTTCGACATACTTTACAATCAGGGTATCAACCTCGAGGGTGATATTCTCGACACCGGCCTGCTGTATGGCGTCCTGACAAAAACAGGAAACACCGTGGCATTTGGTGAGGTCAAATTTGGCGTCGGGCGCGAAGCGTCAAAGCAGTATCTCCATGATAACCCGAAAGTTATCAACGAAATTCGTGCCAAAGTTTTAGCGGTCGCGAAAGAACGGCAGGCGGAAGATGACGCGACCGGGCGGTCGCCGAGCGTGCCGGAGCCGATCCCAGCTGTTGAGGAAGATAAGAAAGAATAATAACACGTTACGAAAGCCAAAGGCTGGAAAGCCTGTGGCTGTACGTTGGTGAAATAATTACTCGGCCACCCGCTAATTCGCTTCGTGTAATTCAGCTTCACGATCCATATTATTTGCATCGGGATTGTTAGCGACAAGGTGTTTAATCGCTGATTGATTAAGTCCCCGAGCCTGGGCAGAACGGCGGGTTACCTCACGGCTGGATGCAGCTAAGGTTCGCCAGTAGTCGCCTTTTTTGGCCTTGATACGAGCCTGGTCGGCATCTTCAACCCGTTGAGAGTCATCCGGCGCGACAAAATCCTGTCCCCCTTGTGGTCCAAGTTCCTTTGCCATAAGTTACAAAATTAATGACAACCTTAGAATAACTAACTAATTGTAGCAAAAAAACGTGATTTTGTCATCCCAGCACCACTTCGAGTAAAATTGATTTGTTAATATTGGAGATTTTCTCATGGAAAAAACAATTAATACTTTTTGGCTTTAACGAAGTGGTGCTGGGTAAATGAAAACCCCAATGTGGTATCCTCATCAATTCTTACTTATCTCATGCTATAATTAACTTATGTGGGCCTCTCTACTGTTATCACTCTTCTATGGAATTTTTATCGGGACTAGTTTTTGGTTTACTCGACGTAAAAACTTTGATTTTATTGACCAGCGCCATGGACCGGCAGTTTCGGGAAAAATGACGGTGGTGGCGATCGTAGTTTCCATTCTTATATTTGGGGGTCTAACGTGGAATATTATTTTTGGGAAAAGCCTAGGCAATCTTCAAAATCTATACATCGGACTATACGTCGCCGGTCTGACCGTGACATGCATGTTACTTTTGCCCAGCCAGAAATTGGGTGAACGAATACTGTATAGTCTTATTGTTGCGATTGGTATGGTTACACTTGGTTGGTTTATTCACAGTTCGGTTATACAATCTATTACTATGGCGGCGGCACTGTTATGGGTGGGCCCAGCTCTCACCAAAATCTTACGGCTACCTCTGTGGGGACACATATCGGCATTACTTATGGCAATGATGATTGATATCTATACCATCTGGTTTCCACATCATGGTGGTGTCTCAACTCCTAGTGACCAGCACCTGAACTTCAATGGCATTATCCATTTCAGTCACTACTCGCTAGGCATCGGCGACTTTTTTATTGGAGCCTGGGCAATAAGTCTACTGGCCAATGGCGTTAGCAGACGTGTTATTTTCGTGACCATCGTTGCCATGAGTATGTTTAGGTGGTTTTGGCGCTTAGGCTCGTGGTCCAACAACATCATTCTTCCCTATACAATAGTCATTATTCCACTAACCCTAGGTGCGTTGGTAGTTGCTAAATTCAATAGGGTGGTTCGACTCGAAAAAAAATCCCACTAAGGGCTTGCGTATTTAAAACATAGTTATTCCGTCACCCGCTCCGTATATTCTTCCGTTTCGGTATTAATCCGAATCATGTCACCAGTTTTCACGAACTGCGGCACCTTAATGACGTGGCCGGTTTCGAGCGTGGCGTCTTTGAGCACCGCGCCGGTGGTGTCGCCGCGGACGACGTCAGAGGTGTCGGTTACTTTCAACTCAACTTTATTCGGCAGTTCGACGGTGATCGGCTGGCCTTCGAAAGTGACGATGGTGTATTCGGTGCCGTCTTTCATGAAGTGCAACTGTTCGGCCACCATTTCTTTCGGGACGGCCACCTGCTCGAACGAGGCGCTATCCATCAGGTGAACGCCGGAATCGTCGGAATATAAATAGCTAGCTTTGGTCCGTTCGACATCGGCCTCTTCGATCTTATCGCCGTGCTTGTAGGTTTGTTCGAGCACACTGCCGGTAATCAGGTTTTTTAACTTGGTGCGGCGGACCGGTTTGCGCTGGGCAGTGCGCATAAAATCTGACCATAAACAAACGTACGGCGCGCCGTCAATTTTGACCAGGGTCCCAACTTTTACATCATTCATGTCCATCATATGGGCTTTTCGTTATCTGTCATTTCCCGCCCCCGTTATTTCTGGTAAAGCAGGCGGGATCCCGATTTTCCGCAGTAGCGGGAACATCGGGACATGTCCATCATACTGGGATCAAATTACTAACGGCTTAGTGAGCCGTGAACGGCAGGAGCGCCATGATCCGGGCGCGCTTAATGGCTTCGCTGACGACGCGCTGATGCTTCATACAGGCGCCACTGCGGCGACGCGGGAAAATCTTGCCCGAGGCGGAGGTAAAACGTTGGAGACTGCGGACGTCTTTGTAATCGAGATCGTCGATGACGTTAGCGCAGAGGTAACAGGTTCGCTCTTTGAGCGGAGCGTGAGATGGTTTGGGGCGCATGCGGTAGCTCGTTAGCCGGTTAGTTGAGATAGCTCGTTAGCCGATGGACGAGAATTAGAAGGGAATGTCTTCAATATTAATTTCGGCCTCGGTCGGCGCGGGCGCCGGCTGGGCGGTCGGATCAGCTGGGGCGGCGGTCGGCACGACTGACGCGGCGCCGGCCGGGACATCGCCCTTTTTGTCGAGCAGGATGATGCTATCGGCGACAATTTCGGTGCGGTACTTTTTAACCCCGGTCGGATCGTCCCAGGACCTGGTTTGGATCCGGCCTTCGACGTAGATTTTACTGCCCTTGTGGACGTAAGTGCCGATGGTCTGGGCGAGTTTGCTCCAGGCCACGCAATTATGGAACTCGGTCGCTTCTTTCAACTCGCCTGAAGCTTGATCTCTCCAACGGCGGTTGGTGGCGACGCTGAACGAGACGACCGATTGACCGCCGGTCGTGGTGCGGGTTTCGGGATCGCGAGTGACATTCCCGAGGATGGTGGCGCGATTAAGGCTGAAGCCCATAGGCGTGAAATAAGTTTAGAAAAATATGTCGGATTAAAGTTCGACCTTGTCGGACCCGAGCAGCTCCTCGAGTTTTTCGTCGAGCTGTTTAGCCTGGACCGGCTCAGCGGCGACCGGCTCGACCGCTGGTTCCGCCACCGGCGCTTCCGGCTTAAGCATTGCGGCCGCCTCTTTTTCCTTGGCCACCTCGCGTTTGGCGGCGATGCGTTCGCGCAGTCCCGTCGCGGCGGCCAGCTGTTCCGGGGTCAGGACTTTGCGCTTGGTGATTTGGGATCGTAAGATGGCGATGTTCAAACGCAAGCCGTTTTCCAAGACGCCAAGTTTGGTTGACTCCATGTCGAAATCAACGGCGTCGTAGTAACCGTAGCGGACATGATCAATTTCGTAGGCTAGCTTGCGTTTGCCCCAGAAATCGTTTTTAACGATGGTCGCGCCGCTGGCTTTTAAAAATTCGTGAATTTGGGCAGTCTGGGCCGGAACTTCATCTTCGGCTTTGGTGCCGGGGATGATGTAGAGGAGTTCGTAGTGTTGAATCATGGGGCGGTAATCAATGCCTAATAAGCGGGTCGGGACCCGCTGGTGATGAAACATCGTCAGCCTGATGCTGTATGGGTCCCGGTGGGGGGACCCCGAACCATTCGCTATGCTCAGGTTCGGGGACAAACATCGTGGTGACACTTTATCATAGGTTGTTTTTCTTGACAAGCGGAGGGGCAGAGTGTAAGGTAGCGGCGGCAATTGTCTAGCTTAACGGAACATCAAACCTAGGAGGTTTAGCGTGGATCCGTTCATTATTCCCTTTGGCCCGGACGGTGAATATGTTCAACTCAATGAACATATCGCGAATCGGGAATTCCAACTGACACCAGAAGTATTGAGGGTCGAGACAAGAATCGGGACACACCAGTGGTGCGGCGGGGAGGTCGTGATGGTCAACGTCTCCGCTGATGATAAAGCGTTGTGTTGTCGAAGATGCTATCTTCGAGCGGTCGTTCCCAACATGCACACCGTGACGGTCGGTGCTCTGTACGATCATCTCGACCAGAAGTATCCCCCCTAATACGTCCAGATGTAGCGCGGTCAACACCATCTCGCCCTCATCCTCATCGTTGCCTGGTGGGGATGTTTTTTACTTGTTATACTCAAAGCCTATTTATATGAATGAAACATTATTTATCCTCGGCCGTGAACCGGAGTTGTCGACCGCTGAGCTGGAGGCGGTGGCCAAACGGTGGTCAGCCACCGTGACCGCGTTGTCGACGGAAGCCGCGCTGGTCAGTCACGAAATTAAATTACCTGACCGGGCACTCGATCGTCTGGGCGGGAGCGTCAAACAGGTGACGGTGCTGGAACGCTGGCCGCTAACAACTAACCTGGTGGCGACGTTGGTCGAAAAATTATCAGTCGATTGGATGCAACGGCTGTTCCCCGGCGACGGCCGAATCGAATTCGGACTAAGCGCTTACAATACTTCTAATTCCGAACGGGCCGCCGTTAAACGTCAAGCGTTGCGCCTGAAAAAGGAACTGACCGTTTCTAGTCAGCCGGTGCGCTATGTTACGTCGCGTGAACCGCAGTTATCGGCGGTCACGGTTCAGCGCAACGGTTTAATAAAAAAAGGTAAAGAAATAGTGCTGATTAAAAATGGGCAGGAAATCATCGTTGGCGTCACTACGGCGGTGCAAGACTACCAACTTTACGGACTGCGCGATTTCGGCCGGCCGGCCGCCAACCCAACTAGCGGCATGTTGCCGCCGAAATTGGCGCAAATGATGTTAAATATTGCCGCTGTTAAATCCGAAGATATTTTATTCGATCCTTATTGCGGTTCAGGCACAGTATTGCAAGAAGCGGCTTTAATGGGTGTCCAGGAACTGCGCGGTAGTGATCTTGAATCGCGCGCGGTGAAAGACAGCCAGGAAAACTTGCGCTGGTTGTTTAAGGAATTTCCGGATGTGCATGCTAACGTGGAAATAACCATGCACGACGCGCGGCAGGCGAATACTACGGCGGACGTGATTGTGACTGAACCGTACTTAGGAAAGCCGCTACGCGGTCACGAACCAGCGGATTGGTTGCACCAGCAAGCCAAGGAGTTACAAACTCTATATTTGCGAAGCTTTGAACAATGGAAAAAGAAATTACGGCCCGGCGCGCGAGTGGTGATGATCTGGCCGGAATTTGTGGTCGGCGAGGCGGCGGTGACAATTGGGATTGAACAGGCCATCGCCAATCTTGGTTTTCGCCAAGAGACGCTTTTGTCCAGCGCCGCGGCCGTCAAATTAAATATCGAAAATCCAAAAGTGTTGGTTTACGCGCGCGATGAAGCTAAAGTGCGGCGGCAAATTCGGAAGTGGACGCTGGGGTAGTTGACCCCCAGCCGTCGTTCGCTTCGCTCATTCCCTGCCTGTGCGGTAGGCAGGCTTACCCCACTGGATACAGGAGGAGGGTATATAAAAAAACGACCTGCCAGGACAGGTCGCGTGTGCGTTTGAGAACTTCAACTAGAATGGATCACCTCCTCGGCTGTGCTCATGACTGAGCTGGTGGTCAAGCATGCATACTGCACACCGGCCTCCTTTCAGACGAGGGTGGAAAGTGATGGGATCCTGGTCCCGGGGAACGTCAGGCCTCGAGGCGGCGTATTTCGTGGTACGTCCTTGAGAACAGTGCCTTCCAGCGGTGTGTCAGACATCTGATGACGCGACGAGTGTAGTACCTCCGGCTACGGGTGGTACGGCGATGCGGCAATTGTCTTGGCACTAACCCCCTCCTTGGTGAGCGTCCTCAACCGCACCACGGCCGAAACCAGATCCGTGGATGAAAAAAACAACTACTACTAGTATATAACCACGGAATAATTCGTCAACTAGACGCTAACCCGAAAAAACACCACGTCACCATCCTTAATGATGTACTCTTTTCCCTCAATCCGGAGTTTGCCGGCGGTTTTTGCTTTTTCCCATGATCCGGCGGCCACCAGGTCTTGATAGGAAACAATTTCGGCACGAATGAAATGCTGTTCGAAATCGGTGTGAATAACCGCAGCGGCCTTAGGGGCTGGAGTGCCGGCCGGGACGGTCCAAGCCCGGGTTTCGTCGGTGCCGGTGGTCAGGAAGGTGATCAGCCCGAGCGCGCGGTAAGCGGCTTGAATCAGCCGATCTAACCCGGAGGCATTTAACCCTAGTTCCTGCAGATAGGTGGCGCTATCCTCCGCGCTTAAACCAGCCAGT
>JBGPHQ010000036.1:0-8331 GCA_041484505.1 Patescibacteria group bacterium | reverse complement strand
CCAGAGCAGAATCGGGGTGGCGATGATGAGCATAATTATATTCCCGGCATTCTCCGAAAGCGGAGAGACGCCAAGCCACATCAGGAGATCGGGCAGTATAACTGCCACCGAAGCGATTGCGCCGAACGCCACCTTGATTTTTAGTTTTTTCAGTTCTTCCTGCCTTAGCATCCGGGCGTGGTCGTGGACACCGTGATCATGCGAATGTGATGCACCTTCTTCGTGCGCGCCATGAACAGTTTCAGCATCATGCCGGTGCGGTTGTGTTTCGGGGGCGTCGGTTCCGGCTAAGATCGCCTGGTAGCCTAATTTTTTAACTTGCTGAGCGATATTTTGTGGCGAGCAATGTTGAGGATCGTACGCGACTTTGGCTCGTTCGGTCGCGTAGTTGACCTGGACGTCGGCCACCCCAGGTAGTTTTTTGATGACCCGCTTAATATTTGTGGCGCACGAAGCGCAGTGCATGCCGACAATCGGAAAGGCTAGGGTTTGTACAGACATTTGAGTTACCCCGTTAGAGGTTAGTTAAATAATTTTGTAGCCTGTTCTTGAGATAGCGCTTGCCCGGCCCCGATTTTAGATATTTCTCACGGGCCCGTGCGTCTTTCCAGGAGAGACCGGCTTCGTAATAAACTAATTTTAAAGGGAGACGTGATTTTGTGGCAAATGATTTTCCTTGCTGATGCTGACTATACCGTTGCCGAAGATTAGATGTGTAACCGGTGTAAAAGCCATAATCGGCAGTGCTATACAACACATAGACATAATGATTTACAGTTGACTTGCTATTTGGCATAACCTCTAACGGGGTTAGATGCGTCCGAAAATATCCAACAACTCCTGCGTCACTTTATCGCTGTGCCCACTCTTCATGTCGCGGGCGACGCAGGTTTTCAGGTGCTGGGCTAAAACTTGTTCGTCGAATTTCTTAAGGGCTTGCTGGATAGCGCGGGATTGGTGGATGATATCGATGCAATAGGCGCCCTGCTTGACCATCGACTGCACTTTCCGCAGATGGCCCTCGACAATGGCCAGACGGTGGGAGACGCTTTTACGCTTATCGGGGCCGGTTTTCATAGCGATTTACCCGTTAACTAATGAATTTACAACTAGGGGTGGGGGGATATGGGGGTGAGGGTGTGGATATATCTAATCCCCACTGGGGGGATTATACATGTCTATCGGAATAGGCGCAAACCCAGCACCACTTTGGCTCAAATGCATGTTTTCTACCAATCGATTTTCTCACTTGTACCCCCAACTAAAGAAAGTTCACGGTTCAACCAAAGTGGTGCTGGGAAACACCCAGCTATTACGCAATAAGCCAGGCGGGAGTAGGGTGACTAGGCTATTTTGTACAGTTGTGACATTAGCAGGGCATGATCAACCGTTTTTCGTGAGCCGGTAGTAGTAGTATGATGTACTTTCAAATTGCGGATGATGCGACCACGCCTGGTGCATGCGGAATATGTACGGCATAGCCAGTGAGGTCGGGCTAAAACTCGATTACCTGCCCGAACGACCCCCAACAGGGAGAGACCTCCGAGGTGCGAAGCCACGTAGAGATTTTACGTGGCGGAGCGGCGCGCCATTCATTAAATGGTTCTTGGAGTAGCGGCGCCGGCGTTGAATCTCGAAAACACCGGTCTAGGCGAAGGGAGAACCAGGTCAGGTCCACCGCATGGGGCCACTCAATCATCCGCAGTCGCACCGCCTTCTGTCCCGCTCTACACGGAAGGCAGTTTTTCTTTTTGTTTCCGTAAATTACCTAACTACTGTCGCAAAAAAACAGGGCTCGATGGTTAATCGAACCCCGGAAATTGTGCTGGCCATTATCACAGCTTGAGCTCTCCACCAATCCACTCGCGCGGCGGCTCATTTTTCACGAACAGCTTAGCGCCAGTTGTCCCGCGGAGATACGCGACCCCGACTTCGGCCACAATCCAGGAACCTTCACGCAGGCCGATGACCGGAGTGTCGTTCTCCTCGTGGAACTCGGCGATGCGTTTCTCACGTGACTCCCCCATGTGCGTGGAGGTCGGATCATGATCCACATAATGTGGGTTGATCTGGAACGGGAACAGATTGAGCGCCTCGAAACTTGGCGGTCGCACGATCGGCCAGTCGTTGGTCGTCATCATCGTCGGGCAGGCTACGTTCGATCCAGCGCTCGAACCAAGAAACGGTCGATCGTTCGTCCAGTCACGGATTGCACCGAGTAGTGAGAAATCGTACAGCCCCTTGAGCAGACGAAACGTGTTGCCGCCGCCGATAAAGATCGCGTCAGCCATGGACATTGCCTCGTGCGGCTCATAGGGAGAGTGAAAACCCAACACCTTGATGCCGATCGGCTCGAAAGCGTCATTGACACTTCTGGTGTAGCTGTCCCAGTCTTTCACCGCATAGGGGACGAAAGCGATGGTTTTGACCGGACCGAGGAAGTCCTTGATGGCCTCCAAACAGTGAGCCAGGTAGGTCTGTTTGAAGCAGAACGAGTTGCTAATGAGCATCATTCGCCGCGAACTAAGCATGACTGTTTCCCTCCAGCCTGGTGGGCCTACTTATTGATTGTCATGTTGCATGTACAGTGCGGGCATGACAGAACTTTGAAAAGTCAGCTTGCACACCTAATCATGGCCTTATAATATTGTCAACCGAATAGATAAGTGCTTGTTTCAAACATAATAACGGCGGACGTGTTACAATACTTAATATGTTGAGCTCGCAATCGGTTACACAAATCATCGCCCTCCTAACCATCATCAGCCAAGCCGGATTAGCGCTGGTTCTGATTGGTTGGCCATGGCGGAAAACGGCCCTGCGGACGGTTTATGATTTTTTTTCGAGCCAGGCCCTGCTCGGCGCGTTCCTGGTGGTGGCCGGCGGGGTGTTGGGGAGTTTGTATTTTTCCGAGGTGGCGAAATATCCGCCCTGCGAACTGTGCTGGTATCAACGTATTCTCATGTACCCGCAGATTCTGCTAATCGGTCTGGCGCTCGCGAAAAAAAATCGCGATGTCGGACCGCAAATTATGATCCTGTCCGGACTTGGTATCTTGGTCTCGCTCTATCAAACATATCTGCAGTATGGCGGCCCGGCGCTGGCGCCGTGTTCGACGACCGGCTTGGCAGTATCGTGCAGTCAACAAAACTTTCTCGAATTCGGTTACATCACTATTCCGGTCATGGCGCTGACGGGGTTTGTGATGATTATGGTGGCGATGGTATTGCGTCGCCGAGCGGTAAAGATAGGCGAAGAAGTTGAATAATGCTACTCGAATAAGCGCGGACTAAAAGTTCACGCTTTACTGATGGTGGAATTTTTTTGGCTATCGTCTATTAAACTATCGTCTCGACCGGATAGCCCTCTTTATCAAGCGCCTGTTTTAACTGTTCCAGATTAACTGACTCGTCGTGTTCGACGGTCAGTTGGCGCTTAATGGAGTTAACTGCCGCCTTTTTTACGCCCGGCGTATCTTCGCAAATGCCCTCCATGGCCATGGCACAGGAGGTGCAATCGAGATGTTTGACGGTGAAAGTGGTTTTCATTATTTAGATAGCGTCTATGGTCCCACTGTACATCCCCATGCCGCAACTGAAGGTGTACTTGCCCGGGTTGGGGAAAGTCGCGACGATCGGAGTGGTCGTGTCGGGAGTCAAGGTCTTTTCAATCTTCAACTTGGGGATCCGAAAAATACCGGTGCACCCGAGCCGACCGATGGCGGCTAGGTTGATCGTCACCGGCTGGCCCGCCACGACGGTGATGGCGTTCGGGACGTAACCGGTGCCGCGAACTTCGATCGTGGCAGTGGTCGTGGCGGCGGCGGTCGACGCCCGCGACTCGCCGCCGCGCAAGACCCAAGCCAGCGCTTTCACTTCATTCTGAACCGTGTAGGGCGAATCAATCATCACTAAGGCCCCGTTAACGGTGTAAGTGCCCAGGACGATGATGATAGCGGCGGTCGCCCAGACGAGTTTACGCTGAATGAAAGTCGCGCCCTTGGCCATCACACCGACCAGAAAGAATAGCGGCGCTGTGCCGAGGGTGAAAGCGAACAGGATGCTGGCGCCTTTGACGGCGCTACCGGTGGCGACCGCCGCGGCTTCCATCGCAATTGTCGTGCCGCAAGGAATCAGCAGGGTCAATAGACCCAGGAAGGCCGGCGCGACCCACGAATCGTTTTTGGTCTGGCGGCGGATAAAGCGGCGGATACCGGCCGGTGGCGTGATGGCCAGCCACGGCAACCAGCGCGGAAAAATGATGCGGATACCGGTGATCAGGATAAAAACTCCGGCGATCGACTGGAGCCAGACGCTGACGGCCGAAGACAGTTGGATTTTCGCGCCGATTGTGCCGAGACCGAAGCCGAGAATTGTATAGGCGGTTATTTTAGCAATCAGAAAGGCCGCCACCGGCAATAACATCATTGTCCACCGGCGTTTAGACGGCGTTTCCTCGTTCGATTGTTGAGCCAGGAGTCCGAGTAATAACCCGCCCTGCACGGCCATACAGGTTAGGCCGCCAGTCGAGAGGCCGGTAATGAATGCGGTTAGTGGAGACAATGAGGTGGGTGGGTAAATATTATCTACTACACAGTGTAGTATACCCGGTGGGGGGATGTCAACCCCGCTCCACTTTGGTTGATTTGTAGTTTTCTTTGGTCTCACTTACCCACGGAAAAAACATCTTTGGTGGGATTACTGTATTTAAGCCAAAGTGGGGCGGGGTAAAATTCACGGTAAAAAAACTCCCGAACTTAGGTGATCAGTCCGGGTGGCAGTTGGTCGACGAAGCCGAGTTCGGCCGACGCCTGGCCGATAATATCGCTACAGTCGTTGAAGCGTTTGGTGACGGCGTCGTAGGCGCGACCCTCCAAGTCCTCGTCCGGCATCAGGCCGGCTGCGTTGCGGTAGCAGGCCCGACCGACAAACGCCAGCTGATCATACGTTGCTGGTCGACGATCCTGTTCAAGAATTCGAAGACCGTGGAGCAACAGCGCGACTCGACCGTGGCTGATAGCGACTTGCCAACGTTGCTGTCGGCCCCGGGAAGTTCTGATTTCCTCGAACACCGACCACGGTCCTTGGCTGACCCTGGTGAGACGAACGTGGTCCGGAGCGACGCCATGGATCATCACCTGAGCCAGGTGAGCGGAGAGAAAATTGTCGACCGCGTTAGGCGGATCTTCAGTAATTCCCAGATGCAAACGCGCCGTGAGGACCGCTTCGAGACACAAACTCAGCAGTCCCGGATATCGGCCCCGGATTGGGTCAACCGCCCCACCTTCCGGCGACAACTGGATAATCGTCCCAGGATTTTCCATGGTCTCTGGTCCCTCCGTGGTTGGAAATGAACGCCGTCCACTGATCCTACTCCTCTTCAGCAAGCTTGACTAGCGCGCCGCGGTGGAAAAGAACTAGTGGTCACCGCCCAATTTTCGGCTGGCCGCACCAGCGGACGGTCTTGTCAAACCAGATAAGAATCGCTATACTCCGCCTGCCTACGCTATAACTTCGGCGGGCAGGCCTGCTAACTATGAACCCCCTCCTCAAGAACATTCTCATCTTTTTCGGCTCGCTGGTAATTCTCAGCTTGGTTTTGAACGCGGTTAATGTGCAAAACGACAAAGTCAAAGCTGTGTCGCTCGGTCAGCTAATCGAGAAAATTAACGCCGGCGATGTCAAAATAGTCGACGTTAATGGCGATCGGCTGGAAGTGACGCTCAAGGACAACACCAGGTTGGTTTCCCGCAAGGAGCCCAACGTCGACTGGTCGACGATCGCCAAGAACTACGGCGTCGCGCCGGAAAAACTGATCGCCGTCGCGGGGACGGTCAAGGATAACGCGACGTCAGCGTTTTGGATTAACACCGTCATTCCCTTCGTCCTGCCGCTCCTGCTGATCGGCGGATTTATTTGGTTGATGCTCCGCCAGGTGCAGGGCCAAAATAACCGGGCCATGTCTTTCGGCCAGGTCGCGCCGCGGGAACAGGAGGAACCGAAGAAGCGCGTCCCGGTGACATTTAAAGACATTGCCGGCGCGGCGGAAGCCAAGGAAGAGCTGGAGGAGATCGTTGAATTCCTGAAATTGCCGAAACGCTTTACCGACCTCGGCGCTAAAATTCCGAAAGGCGCGCTTCTAGTCGGACCGCCGGGGACGGGCAAAACCTTGCTAGCCAAAGCCATTGCCGGCGAGGCCGACGTGCCGTTCTATAATATTTCTGGTTCGGAATTCGTCGAAATGTTTGTCGGGGTCGGCGCTTCGCGGGTGCGTGACCTTTTCCGGCGGGCCAAAAAAACCGCGCCCAGCATTGTCTTTATCGACGAGATCGACGCCGTCGGTCGCCAGCGCGGGGCCGGTCTTGGGGGCGGACATGACGAGCGCGAACAGACGCTTAACCAAATCCTGGTCGAGATGGACGGCTTCGACACCGACACCCACGTGATCGTCATCGCCGCCACTAACCGTCCGGATATTCTCGATCCGGCCTTGCTCCGGCCCGGCCGTTTCGACCGCCGGGTGATGATCGACCTGCCGGACATCAATGAACGCGCGGCGATTTTGAAAGTTCATATCAAAGGCAAACCGCTCGATCCGAAAGTCGAATTGCGCCGCATCGCCGAACGGACGCCCGGATTCTCTGGGGCCGACCTGGCTAACCTGTTGAACGAAGCGGCCATTCTGACCGCCCGCGCCAACCGCACGGTCATCACTTTCGAGGATTGCGTCAACGCCATGGAAAAAGTCCTGCTCGGACCGGAACGGAAATCTAAAATGATGTCCGACAAAGAAAAGAAAATTACCGCCTACCACGAAGGCGGCCATGCGGTCGTCGCGCACGCCCTGCCGGAAGCCGATCCGGTCCAAAAAGTTTCCATCATCTCGCGCGGCCGAACCGGCGGCTTCACTCTCAAAACTCCGATCGAGGATAAAAGCTATCATACCTTGCGCGAATTCCAGTCTGACTTAGCAGTCATGCTAGCCGGCCAGATCGCCGAACGCCAGGTCTTCAACGAAGTTTCCACCGGCGCCTCGAATGACTTGAAACACGCCACCCAGCTGGCGCGGCAAATCGTCACCCGCTACGGCATGAGCAAGCTCGGCCCGCGCACATTCGGCGCGCAGGAAGAAATGATTTTCTTGGGACGGGAAATTCATGAACAGCGCGATTATTCGGAAAAGGTGGCCCAAGATATCGATCAGGAAATCAACCACTTGCTCAGCCAAGCGCAACACGTCGCCGAACAAATCCTCACCAAACAGCGTCCCGCCCTCGACAAGATCGCGGCCGAATTGCTGGTCCGGGAGACGATCGAGCGGGAAACCTTCGAAACTATTCTCGGCCCTAAGCCGACTGATCCGCCGCCGCGTAGACAACCGGTCGCCAATATGGTAAAGTAAGGGCGACTTAATAAATACGGCCAAACGAAAATGCCAACCCTTAGTCTGATTGCCTCGTATCTCGGGATTCTGCTCTGGATCTTCGGTCTGTACCTGGCTCTTTTTTCGCATCTGCGCGGCCTGTTGGGCCGGGCGGTCTTGGTGGTCTGGCGAAAAAAATACCTGTGGTTCCTGGCCTTTTTTGCTGGCCTAACCGCTTACGGCGGCGAGGTTAATTTTCTATTCCGCAAACTGAACTCGGTGGCGTCGCTCCAGGGGTTGCTTGACGGTATCCGGACGGCCATTGTCGGCGGTGACGTGGCCCGTTTATTCCACGCCAGTCGGAACCTGTGGCTCAATAACAGCCTGCGTTTAAGCGCTTACTTGGCCGTCGGGCTAGCAATTTTTCTAGTGATCGCCTGGTTGATTATCGTCTCGCAAGCGGCTTTTGTGCGGATTGTCGGCCGCAGTCAACGCGGCCAACCGACCGGCCTAGTGGACGGCTTGTCGAGTGGCGCCGAGAAGTTTTGGTCGCTGGTCCAGCTCAACGTCATCGGACTGCTAGTCGGCTGGTCGGCCTGGGTGATCCTGGCGGCGGTGCCGGCGGCAGTGTTTCTGATTAACAACGTCGGGGCTTGGTCGGTGGTGGCCTACCTTGGTTCGATCGTGTCGATCGCGGTGAGCGCCGTCATTATTTTTCTGATCCAATTCGCGACCGCCGGGATAGTGCTAACCGACGCCAAGTTAATGCCGGCCATCGTTAATAGTTGGCGGCTATTTTCGCGCCGCGTCGTTTCCAGCTTGGAAATGGCCGTCGCGATTTTCACCGTCAACTTAACCTTATCATTCCGAGTCCTGGGCGAAATGCTTTTTTTCACGAACGCCTTTACGGTCGGCGGCTTCCTGACCGTGGTGGCCGTGATCGTCCTGCTTTACACCCTGCTCAGCGCT
>JBGPHQ010000035.1:0-8423 GCA_041484505.1 Patescibacteria group bacterium | reverse complement strand
ATTAACACCGAGTTGGAAAAAATGATGCATGAACTTCAGGAGCAAGTCACCCAGCGCGGCGGCAAGTGGGAAGATTACTTGGCGGCCGTAAAAAAGTCGGCCGATGATTTAAAAAATGAATTTAAATCGCCGGCCGAACGCCGTGTCAAGGCCGCGCTACTTATTCGGGAGATTGCTAAACGCGAACAAATCGAAGCCGACCCGCAACAGATTGCCATCGAAGTCGCGGCCACGAAAAAGATGTATGCGACCCAGCCCGAAGTGCTCCCGCGGATTGATTCGGAAGATTACCGTGATTACCTGAATAGTTTACAAGTAAATAAAAAGGTGATAGAGTTTTTAAAGGCTAAAACCAGCGCGGACACGCCGTAGTCCCAATATCCGCCACCAACGGAATCGGGATCCCGACGTCCGGCTTGGCCGAAGTCGGGACTGCTGGACAGTTCTTTCCACGGAGGGTCATCATGCCGGTTTGGGTTCAGGTCGTACTGCTGGCACTATGTTTGGCAGTTGGGGTCGTGATCAGCCTCACCGTTCGGCGGAAATGCCAACGCTGGGGTTATGACCGACGCCAAACCAACGTCACGGTCACTACCACCGCCACCGCTTGCCTGTTCTTCTTGCTGTACGCCATGCCGGACTGTTTCCCGGCGCTCGGTGTGCCGACGGATCTCGGTCTGACTTTGATCGGGCTGGACGTGCTAGTTTTCGTCATTGCCGCCGTCATGACAATTTGGCTTGACCGACGAAAGGACATCGCCACCTTCATCGATCACTTGACGCCCCCGGAATCCTGATCCGCGGGGCTTTTTTTATGGTACAATACCCGCATGAAAATAGGTGGCCATGTTTCAATCGCGGGCGGAGCGTTTAATGCCCCCGCCAACGCCGCGGCGATCGGTGGCGAAGTGTTCCAGATGTTTACCCGCTCGCCGCAGGGCGGACCGGCGCCAGCCCTGACGGCGGAAGTGGTGGCTAAGTTTGCCGCGGCGGTAAAAAAAGAAAAACAATCAGGCTGGGTGGTGCATACGCCGTACTACATTAATTTCGCTTCCGCCAACCCGCGGATCAAAAATGGTTCGGCGTCGATTATCCGCGAGGAACTTGAACGGGCGTCGAAACTAGGCGCGTCATTTTTAATGACCCATTTGGGCTCAGGGAAGGATGTCAGCGAACCAACAGCGCGCTGCATGGTGATTGATGGATTGTCGAAAGCCCTGGACGGGTATGCTGGCCGGACGGTGTTCTGTATCGAAATTGCGGCCGGGGCGGGACGGGTGCTCGGCGGCACATTTGAAGAAATTGGTTTATATATTCGGGAAATAGAAAAACATCACGCAAAATTAAAAAATACAATCGGCGTCTGTTTTGACACCTGCCACGCTTTCGCTTCCGGTTATGACTTGCGCGACGCGGCGGCGGTCAAAGCCACCCTGCACGATTTTGATAAACAGATCGGCTGGGAAAGGCTAAAACTCGTTCACGCCAACGATTCCAAATTCGGCCGGGGCGAGCATAAAGATCGCCACGAACATATTGGCCACGGGCAGATCGGATTGGCCGGGTTCGCGGCGATGGCTAAACATCCGGCGCTCCGTCAGGTTGACTGGTATCTCGAAACTGAACCCGGCGGCGTCAAGCTAGACATCGCCGTGTTAAAAAAAATCCGTTCATGACGCGGCCTAATAAAATCAAATGGATAGTGGCCGGCACGGTGGTTATGATAGCGGCCTGGTTTATCTGTTTCACGACCTGGCCGGCGGAGTTTCTAGCTTTGCCGCTAACGATTTACGAGTCGCCGCAAAAGGCTGATGTCGTGATTGTGCTGGGCGCCGGCGCACGCAAACACGGTGAGCCTTTACCGCCACAAGCCAAAGAAAGAGTTATCCGCGCCGTCGGCTTGATGCAACAAGGATACGCGCCGGCCATAATTGTCGCCGGCGGATTAAATATACACAGCGGCTTCGTTGAAGCCAAATTGATGGCGCCATACGCGGTCAGTCGCGGCGTGGATGCGGCACAAATTATCCAAGAAGACCAGTCAAAAAATACCTGGGAAAACGCAGTAAATTCGTTAGCAATTATGCAACGTAACGGCTGGCAGAGCGCCCTGGTGGTGACCAGTTCTTACCACACCCTGCGCGCCTGCACCATCTTCCGCAAACTCCGGGCGGATGTCCGGTGTCTGGCCACGCCGCTGAGTACCATCCCGACTAATACTGTTTACGAACGCCTGACGGACTTTCGGTCGGTAGCGCGGGAATATGGGGCGCTGGTCCTCAATCTGGTCCAGGGTCGGCTCTAGATGGCGATTGACGTGATATAATTAGGCCATGATTATCGCCGTCATCTCCGATCTCCATGATAATGTCGTCGCCTGGAAATCAATCGTGAAATATTTGTCCGCCCACAAAATAACTCGTTTAATTAACTGCGGCGACACCTGCGCGCCGGATATGCTGAAAGCCATGTCGAACAGTTACGCGGGCCGGATCGATACCGTCTTTGGCAATGTCGCTGACCGCGAACTGGAAAAATCCGTGGTAAAATCTCTTAAAAATGTTGCCCATCATGGAGACCAAGGTAGCGTCACGATCGCCGGTCAGAAAATATTCTTTAATCACTTTCCGGCGGCCGCTGAGGCGGCGGCCAAAACTGGCGAATACGATATCGTGTGTCATGGCCACACCCACCTAAAGCGGTGGGAACCCAGCCCCACTTTGGATAAAACTAATAACTATCTGGCTCAGAGTTTGTTACCGAATCAAAGCAAAGTAGATACTATCGATGCCTCAACCAAAGTGGCGCTGGACCAGCCCAATCGCCAGCCGGTGACTATGATTCTCAACCCCGGAACGGCCGGCGGGATGTTTCAATATCCAAGTTTTGCCACCGTTGACCTTAAAAATTTGACCTGTTCATTTATTGATATCAACGTATGAAAAAACCCAAAGTCGGTATTATCGGTTACGGCATGGTCGGCGGTGCGGTCGGCGCCCACTTCAAGTATGCGGCCAAGTATGACCCGCAGAAGTTTCCGCAAGGTTGGCCAGCGGTTGATGTTTCTGACATCGTGTTTATTTGTGTTCCGACGCCGTATAATAAATCGGCCGGTTACGATTATCGCGCGATTGAGTCATCAGCCAAACGGTTGACGGGGAATAAAATTGTGGTGCTTAAATCAACAGTGTTGCCGGGGAAAACGGCCGCCCTGCAAAAACGTTATCCGCAACACACCTGGTTATTCAATCCGGAATTTCTGCGCGACAAATCGGCGGTGCAGGATTTCTTGAAACCGGATCGACAAGTAGTGGGCGTAGCTAAGAAAACAGCTAAGCACAAGGCCGCCGCCAGACTGGTCATGAAACTTTTACCACCAGCAGCGTATCAAGCCATTACCACCTCGACCGAAGCGGAGTTGATAAAAGTATTCGCCAATACATTTGGCGCGACGAAAGTGGTATTTTTCAATATGATATACGATGTGGTGAAGAAACTCGGAGCCGATTACGAGCAGGTCCGCCTGGGTGTCGGAAGTGATCCGCGCATTACCACCAGTTGGACAAAAGTGATGTCCGACGGATACCGCGGTTTTAGCGGCAAGTGTTTCCCGAAAGATATGGGCGCATTGATTCGTTATGGTCAGTTAAAAAAACATCGTTTACCATTACTAGAAACCGCCGACGCAATAAATTGGAAATTACTGCCAAAATCACAACGGCAACGATAATTCCCTGGGGCCACAACCTCAGCAAGACTCCGACGCGGGCCTGGTTATGAAGCCACTGATTTCAGTCGATCATTATTTTGAACGGCATCCGCGCCTGGCGTGGCTGTTGGTGGTGATCATCACGGCCAGCTATTTCGGCTGGTTGCAGGCCTCGCCGAATTTTGGCGACCCCGACGCTTTTTACCATATACAAATGGCTAAGTTTATGTCGCCGACGCTGGTGGTGCGTGACTTTCCATATTTACAAGCAAATTTCCTGCAACACAATTTTGTCGATCAGCACTTTCTCTACCATGTTTTTTTACGGCCATTCATAAAGTTCTTCCCCGACTGGATCGGAGCGAAAGTAGCCCAAGCGCTTTTGGCAACTTTGTTCATCGCTGTTTTCTACTCGCTACTCAAAAGATTGAACGCCAAGGGCGCCGTTTGGTTTACGCTATTACTACTTTTTTCGGAAAGCTTCGTCTACCGCCTCAACCTGGTGAAAGCGCAACCGCTGTCGCTGTTGATTGTTTTTGGGACGATATATGCGTTGATTAAACGAAAGCATTGGTGGTTATTCCCGTTAGCTGGGGTGTACGTCTGGGCGTATGGCGGGTGGATCATGATCCTGGCTGTTTCTATGTTGTACGTCCTGGTTGATTCATTTATGACCGCGGAATCGGCCTGGTCACCAGCCACGCAGTCGTGGGTCATGAAATGTAAACAGGCTGTGACTGCTCTGGGCCGGGCCTTATTCTCCCGCCAACACCGGCGTGTCATCTCGATCGTGATCGCGGGTTTAATGCTAGGTTTGGTGGTTAACCCTTATTTCCCACACAACTTGAAATTTTATTGGGTCCAAGTTGTCCAAATCGGCCTGATCAATCTCCAACACCTGGTGCATGTCGGCGCGGAATGGTATCCGTCTGATCCGTTGACGATGATCAAGAATTCGCTATTACCGTTGACTGTCATAATTGTGGCGGGCGTAGTTTTTGGTTTTTATCGAACCAAGATGGATTTAGCAACGAAGTTTTTATGTGTGCTCACGATTATTTTTTTCTTGGCGACGCTTAAAGCACGCCGTAATATCGAATACTTCATACCCGTGGCAGTGTTTTTTTCGGCGCTAGTGTTCACCCGGAGCGCCATGATCGCGGAATTCCAACCAGCCATTCAACGTCTAGGTAGTTCAATTAAGGGTGGTTGGGTCGCCGGACTATTGATCGCGGCCAGCGGCATATATTCAGTCAGTCAGGCCACAAATTTTTTACATCACGGCTATCCGCATGACTATGGCGCCCAGGCCGCCATGTTTTTAAAAACTTATTCCCACCCCGGCCAAGTGGTGTTTAATGTGTCCTGGGACATGTTTCCATTACTGCTCTACCATAATAGCGCCAACTACTACCTAGTGGGGCTTGATCCGACCTTTACGTTTGTATCCAGCCCGACCAGGTACGCGGACTGGTATGCGATTAGCTCCGGGCAGTGGAGCGCGGATCTATCGCGCCTTAAGACGGAGTTTCAGGCCCAGTATGTCTGGGTTGACCAACCACAAATTCCGGCCCATCAAAAGTTGATTCAGCAACTCAATCAGAGTACTCTAGTGATAGCCATCTATCAGGATCAGGAAGCTATTATTTATCAGGTCCGGTAGCAACCCAGCTCCCAGCCGATTACATAAACATGTCTATCCCAGACCAAGCGACACTCAGTAGCCTTAAGGCCATCAACGAAGCGGTCCATGACTGCACCGCCTGCCCGCTAGCCGTGGGTCGGTTGACGGCTGTGCCCGGTGACGGTGATCCGCACAGTGAAATTCTGTTCATCGGCGAAGGTCCGGGCAAAAAAGAAGATGAGACCGGCCAGCCGTTTGTCGGGGCGGCCGGCAAATTTCTTGATACCCTGCTGGCCGCGATTGGGAAAACCCGACCTGATGTTTTTGTCACCAACATCGTTAAGTGCCGGCCGCCCGCCAACCGCGATCCCGAACCAGACGAAATTTCCACCTGCACTGATTTGTTTCTATGGAAGCAAATTGAGCTGATCGCGCCGAAACTGATCTGCACGCTGGGACGGCACTCAATGAGTTTGTTCTTCCCGCCGGAACTAAAAATCAGCCAGATCCACGGCCAGCCGAAACGGGTTAAAGGACGAGTCATTCTACCGCTTTACCATCCCGCGGCGGCGCTCTATAACGGCGGGATGCGCGAGACGTTGATCTATGATTTTAAAAAGATTCCATTGGTGCTGAAAAAACTAGCGGCGTAAACAGAGTACGGTTTCGGGTCATTTGCCTTACGCTTGTTGCGCCTGCGGTATGTCAGCTAACGTTTGCGCGTATCTGATGTTGCGCGAGTGTATAATATGCCGAAGGCGACACTCGCGCAACATAGGCGGAGACTTGCGGAGGAACGGAGCAAGCCGGAGCCGCATACGCGCTGTTAGCTGATGTATTCCTTTTCTTTTCTTCTCTGGCAAGAGAAGCTGGGGGAAAATCTTACAAATTTCTCTGTTGGCTAATATGAAACACCCCAGCACATTCGTACTGGGGTTGCCTGCTTTGCCTGCAGGCGGAAGAGCTACTGAGCGGTACCTAGCTCTCGACTAGTAGTCAGACCACACTCCGGTGGTTAGCCACCTTGCTTCACGCCGATTGAGTGCTTCCAGTCGTAGGCCCGATAAAAATCCCCACAATCCGTAAGCCATGAGTATCATGCCTAGTCCGAGATGTGCGGGATTGGGCGCAGTGGGCCCTGGGAACCTGTTGATGAGGAAATTGAGAAACAACATCCCACCAACACCAGCTCCGAGGAACGAGGCGATCCATACGAAACGATACCACCTGACCCAACGCATGCATGTGTGGGCTCGTGCTTCCTGCTCCATCGTAATGTGCATGGTACCCTCCAGGCCAAGGTTTGACGTCAACGAACAGAGGAAGATGTCGTCCGATATCTTACTCGCTGTACTTATCAGAAGTCAAGACCCCATCTGGTCCAAATGAACATCTACGAAAAGAAATTTGAAAGATTTTTTACCCGCTCCAAGCTTTACCCGAGAAAAGAAAAGGAATATGTCAGCTAACGTTTGCGTCTCATACGATTGTCCCGCGGAGCTTTAGCGTAGAGGGATATCGTATAGACGCTGTTGTATGCTTTTCAAAAATATTTTTTATCCCAGCGAATGTAGGTTTATTTGGCAGTACTAAACCGACCTATATTATGATGATAAATGTCGGAAAATGTTATCTCGACGTGAAATTAAGTCGACTAAGATCCTTAGTTAGTGCCCACCAGAGAGAGGTTTTTGTAGTCTGCCGCTCTGAACCGGGAAGATCGGGCGAGACCGTTAAAACACCAGAATTGACTTTCGTATTTATATATCGACCCGATGTAAACACAGTTATATACGATGGAATATCTGGCCTGAGTTGAGATAAGAACTTGATTTGACCATTGTCATTGTACACCTCGGTTCTCATAACTATTGGCGTATAATTACCCTTTGAAACTTGAAAGGGATTATCATTAGGGGCCAAAGCGGAATATGCATAAAATCTAAACGTATTTGCGAATGTAGGATTCAACCGAAAATATATCCCGATTAGTACTAGAGCAAAACCAGCAAAGGCAAAGAGTCCAGCTACAATCATAGCAATCTTTTTCTTGAAGGCGCCCCCCATCTTTGCAATAGACCAAATTATGACGACTGCCACTATAGCCAAAATGGGGAAAATGACTAACCAGGTTATCAGGTTTGTCCCGAGTGCTGTTTCCATGGTTTTATTGGTGAATGAATAATTTGATTGAACTTATCTTAGCTGTGAAGAAAAAGTCCTGGCAGCGATGAGCGGCCAGGACTCCGTTGCGCCTCATCAGTTGTTATGGACAGCTTCCCTGCCAGGGCGAGGGCTCTCCGCCAGAGTTGAATCTGAGGCAACCCAGATGCGTAGTGCCGCTGACACATTTGGTTGGCCATGTGTGCGACTGAGTACCAACGGAATTGAGCCATACGTTCGCGATGTAACCACAGCCACTAGGAACAGTCGCGGAGATCGTGCGGTAGTTCCCTGGTAGGGTAACATTCGTATCCTGCCACTTCACCACACCATTCTGAATGAACTGGACCGTATACGGCCCCCAGACACTTGGACCCTGAATCGTGACTTGTGCCGTGTCCGCCAGAGTTGGGGTTGTCATCCCAACGATGAAGGAAGCTGCGATGAGCAGTAGCGACAAGACTTTCGTTCTCATTTCGACCCCCATGCATATCATTGATGTCCACCGATGATCAGGGAATCCAGGACAGCGATTGGATCGTCATCCCTCCTTTCTCAGCGAATATTGTCGGTTGAAAGTGGTCGTGAAAGGTGCTTCCTGTAGAATAGCACGCAAACTTTAGAAAGTCAATTCAGTAACCATGAGAAGAAAATATTTTGAATTGCATACAACGTTTGCGCGTCATACGCCGAACTCCTTTTGGCGTATACGCGCTGTTGTCCGATCGTACATTTTTATCTTTCAATCTGAATTTCCCGCGCGTTATATTTAATGTGATTTTTTGGAGGTGCCGACTATTTTGTTGTCGAGAAAATAGTACTTTCCAGAATAGGTGGTTCCTGAACCGCCATCTCCTATACCACCAGAATATTCAACGTATGAGTCGGTCAGCGAAACAAACGTATCGGCACATGCTGTCGGCTGTT